>CAMOUW010000112.1 GCA_946626755.1 uncultured Clostridia bacterium | reverse complement strand
GTTATTTTTTTGTCTTGCTACTACGACCTATCGCATAGCCAAGACTAAAGCAAGTAATACACAGGCTGATAATAGTGCTTAGGATAGCACCCTGATACGGTGATCGATAAGCTGCACAAAGTCTGATTTCATTTCTTCGGGAAGATATGATATTTTAATTTGAGCTGTCAATTCCTCTGCTTTATTTACGAGCTCGGACATAAGCTTTTCGGCAGTATTATTGTGAATGCCAAGGTTTTCCGCCAGCTTGAGGAAATCTTTTTTTCTTAAATTTCTTTTTTTCCCGTTCAAAGAAAGGGCGACCTCTTCTTTATCTTCAGGCATAATGAGATTAACCGGAAGCAGGTCATAAGCAGCAGAAAGATTGAATATTCGGCTCTTGGGCATGGTCTCAATCATAGAGAAGTTTTTAAGGTGCATATCCGAATTGCCTGTGATATAGCAAAACAGAAGCCTGTAATAGAATTCTGCCATATCGAGACCTACATTTTTGGCATATGCGGCAATTATTTTTCCGCACTTTTCATATGAGCCCTTGTATTTATCGGCTGTAACCCTTTCCGAAAGCTGACAGAAATCCTCCATTGCCAGTTTTTGACCGTTTACCCTGTCAATGCGTTTTGTAATATATACATAACTGCTTCCGACAAAAAGCAAAGCGCTGGGGACTGTTTTTATACCGACTGATTCAGCCATTTTCATTGTCGCATATTCCGACTCGGGAAGATGAGAAAAATCACCGGATTGCGGTTTGAGAATATACCCGGTCGGATAATCGACTACTGTGAGTTTACTGATTTTATCGGCGCTGCTTAAATGAAGAGAAAGTTTCTTCTGGACACCGGGAATTGTTAATCCTTTGCTGACGGTCAGGTTGGCAATTCTTTCCAGCTCATCTTCGGAACAATCCAGTTCAGGGAGAGCAGCAGTTCCGAAAAATCGCCTGATACATCTTTTGTGCCACCTTACGGACATCTCGTATTCAGTTGCATCTTTGATTTCTTTGTTACAGCATAAGCATCTGATCATTGTTCATATAACTCCACGTGGACATCGCCGATACAATCCCTGCATGAAGTCAGTATCAGGCCGAAACGGTCTTTTGCATCCAGCTTCCAGTTTCTTTCTACAACATTAAGTAACCATCCTTCAGGAATCAGTCCGTCAAAAAAAGGGAAAAGAGTATTGGAGTGGTACACCTGATCCGACAGAGGAAGAGTAAGACTTGCAGCCACGCAATCCGGTCTGTTTAAATAGTCAGCGTTATAAACAAATTCGTAACCGTCATCTGTCTCGGATATAACGCCGGCATATACATCTTGTATGAATACTTTTCCTTTTCGCATAATCACATATTCTCCCGCTCCAGCTTACCGGGGACAGCCTTCATTCCGAACATGGCAAGAGCCTGATTGACTTTGTCAAGGCGCACAGTTTCCTTACCTTGTTCAAGTTCCCTTACAAAACGGAGACCAAGACCGGACCTTAGAGCAAATTCTCTTTGAGTCAACCCTGCTTTTTTTCTTTCTGTTTTTACATACTCTGATATTGTATTCATAAAAAGAATATACACCCTATCGGGTATTATTTCAATCGGTTCAGATAAAAATACACCCTAAAGGGTATAATATAATAATGAAAGAATGATTTTATACCCCAAAGGGTATAGAAATAAATCTCTCAAAAAAACGTTGACAGAAAAAACACTTTAGTGTAATAATAGTTTAAACCGTTGAAGGAGAGTGAGTAACTCCCGACAACCTCTTTGAATACATGAGAGAGCCGCTGACGGTGAGATGGCGGCAAAGAGGCCGGGTGCGAATGGACTCCTGAGGGCAAGCGGAACTTACAGTATGCGAGCCGGAGTATAATCCTCCGTTACCAAAGATTGGCGTATGATAGTACGCACGAGAGGGTACGAAAGTACCAAGCCGGGTGGCACCGCAGGATCAGAGCAAATATCCTGTCCCAGCAGAGTAGTTGGGACGGGATTTTTTTTGTCAGAAAGGAGCTACAGATGATCAAAGAGGCAATCGTAAAAATCGTAGGAAAAGAGGATCTTACTTACGATGAAGCTTATGGGGTAATGAACGAGATAATGAGCGGCGAGACCACGCCGACTCAGAATGCGGCGTTTCTTGCGGCACTTTCAACGAAGAGTGCAAGAGCGGAGACAACTGATGAGATCGCAGGCTGTGCGGCTGCCATGCGGGATCATGCAACCCGGGTAGATACGGGTATGGATGTGTTCGAAATAGTGGGAACAGGCGGAGACAATGCTCACAGCTTCAATATTTCGACTACAAGCGCACTTGTTGCGGCAGCAGGCGGAATGAAGGTTGCCAAGCACGGAAACAGAGCCGCCTCCTCAAAGTGCGGAACAGCGGACTGTCTGGAAGCACTGGGTGTGAACATTTCCCAGAGCCCCGACAGATGTATAGAACTGTTAAATGAAGTGGGCATATGCTTCTTCTTTGCCCAGAAGTATCATTCTTCAATGAAATATGTCGGCCCTATCAGAAAGGAACTGGGCTTTAGGACCGTGTT
>CAMOUW010000111.1 GCA_946626755.1 uncultured Clostridia bacterium | reverse complement strand
CAGGATTGTGCAAGAGAAGAGAGATAGTGACATTTATATACAGGTATAAGAATTAGGTAAAATGATGCGGACAGAATAGTTTTTATGTTTGAAAAGATGGAAGTAATGATTCTGACGGACTTACCTACTTGCCTAAACGCTGGTTATCTCTATATTGATAAAACGGAATATACTTATAAAATGCTAAAGTAAGGAGAGTCGTACTTTTAGGCTGTCCGCTCAGGCTTGGAAAGCTATATTTGCTATCTTAATTTGATTTTACTTTCAACGCACGCGTGTGTTTATTATGTTGACATAAACGCACGCGTGCGTTAGTATGTGTTTATATTCTTACAGAGAGGTGAAAACCAACATGACAATAGGCTTTTCCGAAGACATAACTCACGAATTTAAAAGCGATCTGAAAAAAATATCTGATGAAACGATAATAGACGCTGTTGTTGCGTTTGCAAATACGGAAGGTGGCTGTATTTACATCGGTGTAGAAGATGATGGACGTATTACGGGTTTGCATAAATCACATGCTGATACCATCGGACTTGCGGCACTCATTGCAAACAAGACTATGCCGTCGGTTTCTGTACGCGTGCATATAGAAAATTACGAAAAGCCGGTAGTGGTAATAGAAGTGCCCCAAAAAAAGAGCATTGTTGCAACTATTTCCGGAAAAATGCTGCGAAGACGGTTAAAATCAGACGGAACGCCCGAAAACATTCCCATGTACCCCTTTGAGATCATACACCGTCTTGGAGATCTGAGCCTGCTTGATTTTTCACTCCAGCCTGTTCCTGAAGCAGTCACAGATGACTTTGACCTTGTGGAACGCCAAAGATTAAAGAATATCATTAATGAATACAATGGCGAGCAAAATCTTCTCGCTCTATCCGATGAAGAATTAAATACTGCTCTTCAGATGACGACTACAATAGATGGCGTGCAATACCCTACTCTGACCGGAATGCTGCTTATCGGTAAGAAAGAACGTATAAGAAAGCTTATTCCAACAGCAGAGGTTTCCGTACAGATAATGAGAGGAACAGAAGTTATAATAAATGAAAATTTCACAGAGCCTGTCTTGTCCGCATTTAAAAAAATAGAAGACTATATAAATGCAAGAAACGAATCCAGGGAAATAGAGATAGGGATGTTTCGTATGTCTGTATTTGACATTGACAAAAGAGCTTTCCGTGAAGCTCTGGTAAACGCTTTTTCCCACCGAGACTATTCAATGATGGGCAGAGTCAGAGTATTACTTGATGATGCCGGTCTCACTATTTCAAATCCGGGCGGTTTTATAGAAGGAGTGAATGTAAATAATCTGATAAATGCGGAACCTCACGGCAGGAATCCTGCGCTTGCAGATGCCTTAAAACGCCTGGGTCTGGCTGAGCGCACAGGACGTGGTATAGACAGGATATTCGAAGGCTCGTTGATGTTTGGAAAACCCCGGCCGGATTATTCAGCTTCTAATGAGCGTACGGTCACTCTCTTTATCCCGAAAAGCCGTCCGGATACAAACTTTATAAAGATGATACAAAAAGAGCAAAAAAGGATAGGTCATCCTCTGTCAGTTCAAACCCTGCTTATTTTAAACTACTTGAAAACACATAAAAGAGCTTCCGTAGATGATATATCGGATGAAATATTTATTGAGACATCTTATGTTAAAGCTATGATTGAAGAAATGGTAGAATCCGGACTTGTGGAAGCTTCCGGCAACGGACGTTCACGCCAGTATATGCTTAGTTCAAGTGTGTATAAAATAGAAGATAACATTATTGGCTATGTGCGGCAGACAGGAATAGACAGTATCAAATACGAGGAACTTATAGCAAAGCTTGTTTCCCGGCAAGGATATGTTACCCGTTATATGGCATCAGAACTGTTGAATATTTCACCTTCTCAGGCATACAGACTTCTTAATAAAATGGCTAAAAACGGTACGTTGTCACTTGTGGGAAAAGGACGCAATTCTAAATACATATTTAAGTAACAAGTAATATGTATTAATTATAAATGTAAAGGCAATAGTGTAAAAGAGAATTAAGTATTAAAAGGCATCAGTCCATTATTTTCTTCAATGGGCTGATCTTTTTTGCTGATACGACCGGGAAATGATACGCCAACTGCTATGTTATATTTTTATAAAAAAGTGAACATGCTTTAAGAAGCGTCCCCATACATCACCCCGTGTCTTTAATTGACCATACTTTGAAAAAGCAGTTGCATTTGCTTCTGGATAATAATAAAATAAGGGCGGTATAGAAAGTATTTTTTAAAAAGGGAGTTGACAAAAATGCGCGACACGGGCAAGATCAGTCAGTCAGTCAGTCAGTCAGTCAGTCAGTCAGATAAGACTGCCCTTTTTTGATACATATAAAAACAAAATGCAGCGCTTCTGTTTACATATCACAGAGTGCTGCATTTTTGTTTTTATAAAAAATAAATAAATGTAGTAAGTGGTAAATATAATCGTATTAAATCTGGAGGACAGGAATTATGAAAAGAGCAGGTATATGGGCAGGTGTGCTGCTGTCAGGATTTATAGGC
>CAMOUW010000110.1 GCA_946626755.1 uncultured Clostridia bacterium | reverse complement strand
ATACTCCTGGGTTCCTATATCACCTATATTCGTGACCCAGATTTCCCTTACTCCATACTCATATGCCTGCGTCATCTGCTCCCAAACACGCGGTAGATATGTGGACCCGATCCACTGATAGGAATATGCTCCGCCATGCATATCCATATGGTAATACATACCGAATCCACCCTTATGTTTTCTCATTTTTTCCGAAGGTAAGGTTCTGGTATACCCAAAATTATTATCGCTGAACATCAGAGTTACCCCCTCCAGTTCAGGATCATTTAAAAGTCCCTCATTTTCTCCGTCTCCGTAAAAGAATTCCTCCACCTCAGTAAAAAGGACTATCTGTCTGGGAACCTTGTCAAGATCCTCATTAATGTTTTCACGTATGAGACTGTTCTGCCTCTTTAAAACCGCCCGCAGCAGATCAATATTGTCCTTAAGGGTCGCCTCCTTGCCAAGAATAGCAGTGTCTCTCTCCCCGCGCATCCCCATAGTTATAACATTTTCATAATTCCTGTTGCGTATAAGACCATCCCGCCAGAATGAAGTGACCCCTTCTTCATTTGCTCGAAAATCCCACCTGTCTCCATACTCCGGATTTGTCTCTTTGAAAATATTAAACTCCTCTCCGGCGCGCATACATGGCTCATGATGTGATGTGCTCATAACAATTCCATACTCATCCGCAAGCTCGGCGCTTTTTAGACCGGGGCCGTCCAGATTAAAACAGCTCGCCCACATGGCGGGCCAGAGATAATTGCCTTTAAGACGCAGGAGTAATTCAAAAACTCTCTCGTAGCATTCTGCGTTAATACCTCCGAAATGTTCACGGGCCCAATTTCCAAAGGCAGGCCACTCATCATTAATGAAAAAGCCTCTGTACCTAACCGATGGTTCTTTGGAGATCATGGAATCGGATGTTTTAATTATGATCTCTCCGGGTTTTGGTTTGACATGATTCCATGATATCAGCGGAGATACCCCGATTAATTCCGAAAGGTGAAATAACCCGTATATCGTCCCCCTCTTGTCACTTCCCGCAATAACCAGAGTCTTTTCTTCCGTTCCTTCTTTCTCCAGCACAAAAAAGCCGAATACCTCCCTTTTTCCTCGTATTTTCTCGAAAGAAATAACACCTTTTTCTTCATACTCATCAAGAAGCTCACTGTTTCCGATAGTTCCATAAACCACCAGCAATCCGGGGCTCTGCTGCTCTTCAAAGTCTTTTGGTCTGTTACCGGACACAGCAAAAATATCATCTTTGACCTTCTCGGCAATTTTTTTAACACCGGAAAAACATGTCCTATCCTTCAAAAAACTTATAGTATTATCCTCAGCCATCCCTTTTTTCCTCTCTCGTTCTCTATTTTAGTATCCCTTTCGACCTGTCTTTCGAAATCAACTGACATTATTGTATTCCATAAGATAATGCAAATAAAACACATATTCTGTTGAAAATTTTGCAATATTATACTATGTTGATTATAAAGATATTAATACACTTCACTTATATTCGGAGGGCACAAATGAACAAGAGCCTGCACTGTCCATACAGCATACTTAATGCAGATATTATCTGCGAACATAAAATAGCAGATCTGGATGAACCTGTTCCCGCCACGTTGCACAATCACGATGGCTATGAGATGGTACTGTTCCTTAATGGTGATGCAAAAATCATTGTTGAATCCGAGGAAAAAAAGCTGGAGCAGGGAGAACTTGTGATCATCCCACCTTACAGTTTTCACGGCATAAAGGTCACGGATATAGACAAATATGAACGAATTGTTCTCAATTTCCGTACTCGGATTTTAGAGAGGCTGTTTGGTGAAGAGATCGATCTGACAATTCTTACGAATACAAAGAAGAATAAACTGAATATTTTTACCCTAAAAGAAAATGCACTATCCGAAACGAAGAATCTGCTATGCAGACTATCAGAAGCCATAGACAGCTCTTCTTACGGTCATAACGCGCTTGCCAAGGCTTACCTTACAGAATTTCTTGTCATGATCCTAAATTACGCCGACCGCTCAAAAGCACCTGCTTATAAAAATAACATGCCCGAGGCTGTAAAAAATACCTTTAAATATATTGAAGATAACATATACAATGAACTGACTGTGGAAGGCATTGCCAAAGCCCTGCATCATAACAGTGCATATCTTGGCCGCCTGTTCAGAGAAGCCACCGGAAGTTCCTTAAAATATTATATCAATGGAAAAAAAATTGCCCTCGCACAGCAGCTGCTGCGCGAAGGCAATGGACCTTGCGATGTTTGTTTTATGCTTGGCTTTAAAAACTATTCCAGCTTTTCCAGATGCTTTTCAAAGTACATCACAATGTCTCCGAAACAATATATGACAGCCCTGCGACCGTCGAACTCATTTTAAGGATGCCGCCTCCGGTTCCACACCTTATTCCCAACCCATTTCCTTGTATAGATACTCCTTAAATCTGAACAGTGTGTATAACGGAATCGACCACACATGGGTATCCCCGTCCATATTGTCACCCACATTCTTTAAGGATAACTTTATCGCCATTTTGGGACTGTACCTGCTGCAGAACTGATGGAGGCTCTTAGCCTTCGTATTATCCGCTGATT
>CAMOUW010000109.1 GCA_946626755.1 uncultured Clostridia bacterium | reverse complement strand
AAAAGACGCAGGCGGCATATCTGCCATGCTTGAAGCTGCAAAGGATGTCCTGGACAGACAGCTTGGATAAAATGTTTTTTAACGGACCGTAAGGTTCCGGAGAATAGCTCTCCTGATTATTCTGAAACAGGAGAGTTTTTTAATTTTGCGGTTATTTTTGTATTATCGTAAAAAAATAAATAATAAATACAACATTTATAGTATAATGATAAACGAAGCAGAAGAAATAGATCAAAATTATATACATCAGAAAGGGAGAATGAAATGAAAAAGAGAATAATAACAGGAATAGCTATGACAGGTATCGTAGGGATTTCAGCTGTTCTTGCAGGCTGCGGAGGCCAGACTACAAAGCAGGCAGGAATTACAAAGGACAGTCTTATAGAAAAAGCTGTCGATACCTTTGCGAAGATGGAGTCACTGGATGCGGACATAGATATGAATATGGACGTAACCATGAGCGCCACAGGCCTTAGCATAAGCATGAAAAATGATTCTGAGATGAATGTGGCAGGTATTACAGACGGCACATCCCATGTTAAAGGTAAGATGAATCTGGTGGCTATGGGACAGGACAGAAATGTGGATATTGAGAGCTATACCGTAAAGGAAGGCAGCGATCTTATTCAGTATTCTAAGGCCAGTGAAGCCGGCACAGACAGCGGATGGACATATACCAAAGCGGGAGAAGGTTTTGCACAGTCCGCTTCTGAGCTGGATGTATCTAAAATATCAGAAGCAGCCGAAAAGCTGGGTGAGGCTTGCTCGGATCTGAAACTTCACGACGAAACAGTGAATTACAACAATGTAAACTGCTATCTGATGGACGGTACTATCAAAGGCGACAAACTGGCGAAGATGATGAGTGAGTCCGGCCAGGATGTGGATCAGGCTTCTGCAGAAAACCTTAAAAACATGGATTTTGATACGTCCATTTATTTCAGGGCAAACGATGAAACCCCTTATGCCATAGAAATAGATCTTGGAAAAGCGATAGAGGGTGTCCTGGCGGCTCAGTCACAGCAGATGCAGGAGATTCAGGGGCTGGATATATCAGCAGAAGAAATGAAGGTTAAAGTGATCTTTAATGCCTTTAATAATGTGAAGGAGATATCTGTTCCTGAGGATGTGAAAAAGAGCGCCATAGAGGGAGATGCAACATTTGATATGCAGGATTTTATGGGCGTTGATGGTATTTAAATGAAAAACAGAGGATTTTCAGATAAAAAAATACTGGTTCTGGGACATTCTAATGTAGACGTTATGGCCGGTCCGGTGGATCTTTCAGGCATCACTGCAGGTTCACAACCAATGGAGGATATAGTTATATCTTATGGTGGCGGGGCATTAAATGAAGCGGTTATTTTAAAAAGGCTGGGAGCTGACGTGCAGCTGGTCTCAAAGGTAGGAGAAGATGAGGCAGGGGAGCAGCTTTTGGGGTTTTTAGAGTCAGAGGGTATTTCCTGTGAGAGTATAATAAAGGACCCAACATCGCCTACCAGTGTAAATGTGGTGCTTGTGGATGAAAAAGGAGAACGATTCTTTTTAACAGACCCCAAAGGCGCCAACCGTAAAATGGATTTAGGGGATGTGGTGCCCTTATTGAAAACAGAAACAGATATAGTAAGCTTTGGGGCGATGTTTGTATCGCCCCTTTTGGATATATCTGCACTGACCCGTATGTTCAAAGAAATAAAAAGTCATTCCGGACGTCTGCTTGCCGTAGATATGACAAAACCTAAAAATGGTGAAACAGTCCGGGATCTGCGCCCTTGTCTACGTTATGTAGATTTTATTTTTCCAAATGAAGAAGAGAGCCGTATGCTGACAGGAAAAGAAGATATTTATGAAAATGCTCTTATTTTTGCAGAGGCCGGGGTGAAGTGCCCGGTTATAAAAAGAGGCTCTAAAGGCTGCATCATATACGATAATGGCAGATTCATGGAAATACCCGCCTATCCTGTAAAGAACGCAAAGGATACCACAGGTGCGGGGGATTCATTTGTGGCAGGATTTCTGTATGGAATAAGCAAAGGATTTTCTCTCGAAGAATGCGCCAGATTCGGAAATGTAACAGCCTCCTGCGTAGTGGAAGGCATGGGAGCCACATACGGGGTAGACTCCGTGCAAAAGCCTATGGAAAGGTTTAGGGAGATGGGTACAGTTTTGTAGCATATATCCGAAGATTTTCCACTCATTGAGTAAAAAATTAAAAACTATGTTTTACCTGCAAAAAATCAATAACGAAGATGAATAGGGAATGATTTTTTTCTCAATTTATAAATGTAAAATGTCTGTAAAGACAAAAGAAAAGGTGTGAAACCATTTTTGCAAAGTATTTTCATAAAGGGTGTTATTACGTATTGAGATAAATAATGATAATCTCCTCGCTCTAAAATATGAATCTTTCATCTGAGGCCGGCGGATGAGGCAACAAGATTAAAAAAAATATTGTATTCTTTTTCGAAATATTATATAATTTCTCTGTGTTAAGAATTGTGATTTTTACAAAAGAGGTTGACAAATATGCTTGAAAAAGGGATGATTTTCAGTCAGTCAGTCAGTCAGTCAGTCAGTCAGTCAGTCAGTCAGTCAGTCAGTCA
>CAMOUW010000108.1 GCA_946626755.1 uncultured Clostridia bacterium | reverse complement strand
TATATTATAATTTCTCTTTTAATGATCTTCGCAATGTCCGGAATATCTGCAGAGCCTGTCCATGCTAAGAGCACTACCAATTACCGAATCTCCGGATATGGCGGTGGCATGGGTCTCAAAGAGAAGAAGCTTAAGGTTAATTATAACGGAAACCAGATCAAGGTATCCGGATACGGCAGGAAATATCAGAATTCCGGCAGCCATGCAAAAGCCAGCAAACTTAAAAGCAGGACCTATAAGGTCAGCAGCAAATGTCGGGTTGGAGCAGGCGGCACTACAATCTCCTATAAAAAATTTCTGAAGGAAGAAGGCCGGAAGGGAAGTCTGGATTGTTTCATCGATCTTCATATTAAAAATAATAAAATTGTCTACATCGATTACGGATGCTGATCCGGATACCGGCATATCCGCCGGAGAGATATAAATCCCCGCTCTCTTTGATTCATCAAAAAGAAAGCGGGGATTACTGTCTGATAAAACCTTTAAACCGAGATTCTTATCTTTTGTGATTGCTATTAATCTTCATATTCATATTCTCTGTGTGTTTTTGTCGGCGTAAGCGCCTTGCCGTCTTTGTAATAAGTGCTCTCAATCTCTGAGCTGACAGCACGGCCATCCTTATAGGTCGTGTCTATTTTTTGTTTATTTGCAATCTTTAGTTCTCCTGAACTGCCATCATATATCGTAATCTCTTTAATATTTCCACGGGAATCTCTCTCTATTTCATTTTTAAAAATAGGATCACCTTCTTCATTAAAGGTTGTAACTTTCACCGTCCTGTTTCCGCTGTCAAATTCCCACTCGCTGATATTTCCTGTTTTTTGACCATTAGGATTATAGTTGGTTACCGTAGCTGTTTCTCCCTTGTACTCATATTTGGAAATAATGACCAGATTACCTTCGCCGTCATACGTTTTCCTTTCCGTAAGACGTCCGTCGGAATCTCTTTTCGTCTCATATTTGTTCTGTAAGTTCCCGTCTCCGTCATAAGATTCTGTTGCAAAGTCATAGGCATCTTTCTTAGAATAACCCGTCATCTTTCCCAGTCCATCATAATCCTTAACGGTACATGGCTCCAGCTGCTCCTCCTTCTTTCCGCATCCGTAGAGCAGCAATACACTTATGGCCAATAGACTGATCATAAGAACATGTTTGATACTGTATTTCCAGTACTTCATTTTGTATCCTCCTTGCTTTTTTGCTTAAAAATGTCATATAGGTTCGGGTGTCAAAACACCGATATACTACCGAGTCCGGTATTCATACTCTTTATGGTTATTTCCTGAAATATCTTTTTTATTATTTCATGAAAAGAATACCATAACTCCCACATAACGGCAAGAACAAAGTCCGCAAGCGGACATCAACTCCCCTGACCCTCCATCATGAGGGAGAGCGCAGCAGGTCTTTGCGCGCCCCCGCACAGCAACGCAGCAATATCCGGGGAATACGAATGGTTGTTTTTATGTATATTTTCGGTTGACTTATGGTTCTTTTGGTGCTAAATTGGTTTTACAGAAAGTGTATTATTCAAATGAGAGGATCCTGCTATGACTTTAGAGGAACTGAGGAACAAAAAAAGAGAATTCGGTTACAGCAATCAGCAGATCTCGGACCTCTCCGGCCTTCCTATGGGGACGGTCCAGAAGATCTTCAGCGGCAAGACTGCCGCTCCAAGATATGCAACTCTTAAGGCTCTGGAAGCTGTCTTTTTGTCAGAGAATCCGGGTCAGAACAGCGAAGGTGATAAACTGTCACCCGAACTACAGGGTACGGCAGGCGCTTCTTACCCTAAGAATCATGCCGGGGCAGGTCTCCAGAAGTATGCTGAACAAACAATTGCCTATGGCAGGAAGAGACAGGGTGAATACACCTTGGAGGACTATTACCGTATTCCTGATGACCAGAGGGTGGAACTGATCGACGGCAGCTTCTTTGTGATGGAGGCACCAACCAATATTCATCAGTTGTTGTTATTACAAATCTCAAATGCTTTTTTGTCATTAATTACAGAACACGGAATGGATTGTATTCCTTTTGTTGCACCTGCCGATGTCCAGCTCCAGTGTGATAATAAAACCATGCTGGAACCTGATGTTTTTATCGTATGCGACAAGGACAAGATTCTTAAGTCCCACACTTACGGTGCTCCTGATCTGGTGGTGGAGGTCCTCTCTCCCTCCACCCGAAAAAAGGATATGACCATCAAGCTGGAAGCCTACAGCAGAGCCGGTGTAAGAGAATACTGGATTGTCGACCCGGATAAAAAGAAAATCATTGTCTATATTCTTAATGATGAAATGGATATGGCAATCTACGGATTCGAGGACACCATTCCGATTGGTATCTCGGAGGGGAAGTGTTCTTTAGACTTCTCAAAGATCTACCGCTATGTTTCTTTTCTATACGAATGAAATAAACGAATGAAATAACAAATGGAAAAGGCCGGATCCGGTCCTCTGTCACTTAAATCATGTGACAAGGGATCTGAACCTGGCCTTTTACTTAATTGCAGTCAAAAAATGGCTGCAGCTTCTTCAGTTTTTATGCCGTTTTTAAAGATTGGTATATCCCATGAGATACTCATCCACCTCCGCAGCTGCAGCCCGGCCTTCGGCGATGGCCCATACTACCAGGGACTGACCCCGGTGCA
>CAMOUW010000107.1 GCA_946626755.1 uncultured Clostridia bacterium | reverse complement strand
AGGAGATTCATTTACAATAGTGGAAGCTACAGAGGGGAACCGCATAGATACCGAAAAACTGGATAAGACAGTTATCGACGGATTGAATAACGGAGATTTTCAGATAGATCTTGAAGAGGCCGGGGCTTATGTTACTCCCGCTGTTTATGCCGATGATTCAGGCCTGAAGCAGTCTCTTGAAAAGATAAAGAGCCTTGAGTCCAATGTGGTCACGATAAATCTTCATGATGCAGAGGAGAAACTGGACAGTAAGACCTTTAACAGCTGGCTTAAAAGCGAAGGCAATGAGCTGACTGTGGATGATGAGGCTCTTACCGGATATCTGCAGGGACTGGCTGACAAATACAACACGTTCGGCAAGGAAAGAGAGTTCGAGGCTACCGGTCTCGGTAAGATCAAAGTAGGCGGCGGTGACTGGGATACATACGGGTTTAAGATGGATGTGGAAAGTACTGCAGAGGCAGTAAAAGAAGCTATCCTTGCAGGCAAATCTGATAAAGTGGATGTGTTCTGGGCGGTACCTGCCAAGCAGAGAAACGGAAAGAACGGCGACATAGGAAATACATACGTGGAGATAGATATTTCCAGACAGCATATGTGGTACTATATCGACGGCAAGCTTTTCACGGATACCGATGTCAGGACGGGTACAGAAAGCTCCAGCCAGTGGACCCCCACGACAGAAGGTGTATACCGCATACTCTGGAAGCAGACGGATAAATGGTTTTTACAGGTTGGTGATCCCTGCCATTCTGATTACTGGATGCCTTTCAATGACAGAGGAGAGGGCATACATGATGCTACCTGGTATTCTACATATGGCGGCACACTTTATAAATGGTCCGGGTCGCACGGTTGTATAAATACGCCATACAGCATAGCCCAAAAGATTTTTAATAATATAAGTGAAGGTACACCTGTCATTGTGTACAGATCATAATATACATATAAAAAGCCCTGCCGCAGTTTTTCACTGTGGCAGGGCTTTTGTGACGGGATGATTTTTTATATTTATGATTTTTTATCTATGATTTTGATATCTTCTTTTTATGGTTTCGAATGTTTCTTCACTGATCACATGCTCTATCTTACAGGCATCTCTTTCAGCGGTTTCAGGACTTACGCCGATGGATATCAGAAGTTTCTCCAGTACTACATGGCGCTCGTAGATCTTTTCCGCGATCTTGCGGCCGGACTCCGTCAGAGTAAGGTATCCGGATTCATCCATGATTACATATCCGTCTTCCTTAAGAATACCCACCCCGCGGCTTACACTGGGCTTGCTGTAATTCATATAGTTGGCTACGTCTATAGATCTGACGTGGGGCTGACTGTTGGAAAGTATCAGGATGGTTTCGAGATACATTTCCCCTGATTCCTGTATTTCATGCATATTAATACTCCTTCTGTAAAAAGCCGATATTTCAACTGCATATATTCATTTCATTATAGATGATAGGGGGAAAATGTCAATACAGGCAGACAGGTACAATACTGCTTTGACGTAACCCCTTGCTTGTGGGATAATGGGGGAAATTGTTGGCATAGGGAGGGTTTTATGGATACACGTATAGCTGTTATGAGTATCATCATTGAGAACAACGAGTCTGCAGAAGCAGTAAATAATATACTTCATGAGTATAGCAGCATTGTGATAGGGCGTATGGGGATACCCTACAGGCAGAGGAACATAAATATCATAAGCGTTGCGCTGGATGCACCTCAGAAGGATATTGCCGCCATGTCCGGCAAAATAGGCAATCTTCCCGGGGTTTCCGTAAAAACAGCTTACTCCAGTATTTAAAGATGAAGTCAGGGGGGTTTAATTCATCAAAATAACATCAAAATTCCTTTACTTTATCGTGTTTTTTTTATACAATTATAACGATGACAGATGAACAAAGAAGAGCCATCAGGAGAATGAGAAAAGAGGGACTTGGCTACAAAAAAATTGCCAAGATTCTCAAGATGCACAGGGACAGTGTACGTGATTTTTGTCAGAGAAACGGCATTAACGGATTGGCGTCAGAATATAAGATCAGGGCAGAAGAGCTTGTTGGGAAAGGAGGAGGCTGCCTTAACTGTGGTATAGTGCTGGATCAGGATGCTATTGGCAAAGGCAGACGTTATTGTTCTGAGAGATGCAGAAAACAATATTGGTATCTGAGAAGTAAGAAAAAAACTGAGTGACAGTAAAGGTACCAGAGGCTTATGCCGGGCATAGGTTTATTTCCTATGTCTGTTTTTTTGTTAGGAAAGACCACTTACTGAGTCGGATAGATTATCAGAGGATTTATGAGATGCTTGAGATAAAAGGGATATCAAAAAAATATACAACAGGTGCATTTACCCAGACAGCACTTGACGGTGTGGATCTTGTGCTTAGGGATAATGAGTTTGTAGCCATACTTGGACCATCAGGATCAGGCAAGACTACTTTGCTCAATATTATCGGAGGACTGGACAGGTATGACAGCGGTGATCTTGTTGTAAACGGCAAATCTACCAAAGACTACCGCGACAGGGACTGGGATACATACAGAAATCATACTATAGGATTTGTGTTTCAGAGCTACAATCTGATACCCCACCAGAGTGTGCTGGATAATGTGGCACTTGCACTGACTATCGGAGGCGTTTCCGGTAAGGAAAAGAGGGAGAGAGCCGCACAGGCGCTGGAAAAAGTGGGGCTTGGTGAGCATATGCACAAGCGTCCCAACCAGCTGTCGGGAGGGCAGATGCAGCGTGTGGCCATAGCCAGAGCTTTGGTGAACAACCCGGACATTGTACTGGCCGATGAACCTACAG
>CAMOUW010000106.1 GCA_946626755.1 uncultured Clostridia bacterium | reverse complement strand
AAGGAGAAGCGTGAAAGTTATGAAACGCTGGAAGAAGATGTAAAAAGTATTTGTACATATGCTAATGTATCAAAGGTTTTGTTTCTTTCGGAAAAAACATACCTTTACTTATGGGCTGAAAAAGATATATCTGCATTTTCGGCCTGGTTATCTGGGGTTAATGATACAAGTGTTAAAAGGCTAAGTACATATTTTAATATGCGCACCGATAAAACACCAGAATGCATATATATTGAGAATGAAAATCATCGATATGTGGATTATTATGTGAATCAGGGATATTATGGTGAAGAATTAGATTCGGGAGCATGGTTGCTTTTTAAAAAGAGAAACGAGTAGGATAGAAAGATTAGTATTAGTTTGCAATATTTGTTTTTAGTGGTAAGGGAAGGAATTATTGCTTTGATTAAAGCGAAAATCAGTATAATAATGAGCACCTACTCTTGTTCCCCATTTTTATCTGATAGCATAGATAGTATTTTGAATCAGACTCTACCTGACTGGGAACTCCTCCTATGTGACGACTGCTCAGAAGACGATACCTATACTATCGCCAAAGGCTACAAGGAACGGTACCCTGAGAAGATTCGTCTCATGAGACTCCGTAAAAATTGTAAGCAGGCAGCTGCACGTAACAAGTGCATAGAGCGGGCACGGGGGAAATATATTGCCATCATGGACGGAGACGACACGTGTGATCCGAAACGCCTGGAGCGGGAGTATATGTTTCTGGAGAGTCATCCGGAGATTGATTTTGTGGGGACTGGAATGAACATCTTTGACGAAAACGGTGTCTGGGGAAAAAGCATTCCTAAGGAAAGCCCTGTCGCGAAAGATTTTGTGAGAGGCACTCCGTTTTGTGCTGCAACTTGTATGTTTCGGAAGACTGCATTAGATTCGGTGGGTGGATATCGGGAAGAAAAGAAGTATTGGCGTATTGAGGATGTGGACCTTTTTGTTCGGCTGTACGCAGCTGGATTTAAGGGTAGGAATATTCCGGAACCACTCTATAATTATCGAGAGTATGAGGATACAATAGAGAGGCGGACTTTTGCCGGACGAATCCAGAGAATGATTTATATGTGGGAATGTGTGGAGCACCTTGGATTGCCGGTCTGGATGGTGATTTTTGGAGTACGGTCACTTCTTGTCGGATTGCTGCCTCGTAGAGGATATATAGTACTTCATCGGTGGAAATATGGAAAGTAAGGCTGTTGTTGTTTTGTCATTTGATGATGGTCGCGCAGACCAGCTCCGCACGGCTATGTATCTGCAGGAACAGCGGGTTCCTGCAGTTTTTAATATAACGACGGGATATCTGGAAGGCAAGTGTCCTGCACTCACAGATGTTCCGGCCATGCGAATGGAAGACGTTCGCCAAATAATCGAGAACTCACTGTTCGAGGTGGCAGCGCATGGAGATCTGCATGACAATTCCGTCAGAGATATGATGAGGGGAAAGGAAAAACTACTTAAACTGTTTCGATCAGACAATGGGAGCGATAGAGGCTTTAATGAGCGAGTTGTGGGAGGTAAAAATACGACGGCATTTGTCGGATATGCATCTCCAAACTCTAAGATGCCACCGGAATTTATAAGGAAGCATGAGAAAAGGCTGAGAAGGATGGGTTTTTCCTATGTGAGGACCGGGAGCGCCGTAAGAACATATAGAATATTTCGAAGATTATGCAGAAAAGCGGGGAGGTTATTGCATTTTCCTATTCTATATAAATTTGCATATAGGGAGTCTCTGCCCGAGATGACAGAGAACTTTTGTTTTACAAGCGTGCCAATCATGTCAGATACTACCCTTAGAGAAGTGGAAGCGATTATAGATTTAGCGGTCCGTAGGAACAAGGTATGTGTCCTGATGTTTCATAGTATTTTGAACAAAGGAGAAATAGGAGATCAGGATTTGTGGACTTGGGACTGGAACAAATTCGAGCATTTGGTGCAGTATCTTAAAGCTAGACAGGATAGGTCGGAGCTCTCAGTTATGACGATCGAGCAGTTTTTAGGGCTAAGAATATAATAAAGATGTGACGTGACATTCGGCATATATGCATTTTACGGAAATGGAGATATAGTTATTGAACAGGCGGAAACTTTTGATTCATATTATCATAAAGATTCTCGGTATTGGGTTAGGTGTTGTACTGCTTGCGCTGATACGCGGGCAAATGCTTGTGACCCGCACATATACCGTAAATGAACATTCTGAAAACAGAGTCAGAATTACAGCGATAGCGGATCTGCACGGGAATGCCAAAGGCCATAAAAAGAATCAGCTGATAGAGCGAATACAGAAATCGGATCCGGATTTGATTGTATACCTGGGGGATATGGTCGATCGAAATCATGTGGACGACTCTATCGGAGTATTACTATCTCTTACGGAGTCATTAAGCAAAATTGCTCCTGTTTATTATGTGGATGGGAATCACGAACTGGATCTGAAAAGCAGTTCTCCAGAAAAGTATGAGCATGTTATAGAAAGAATGAGCGAGCTTGGAGCTGTGCAGCTGGAGAATGAGACAGTGTCTGTTGAAATTCTCAAAAAAGGCCCTGAATCCGAAAAAAATGTGACTGTCAATATATGTGGCATCAGCACACATTATTATTGGGGGGATGAGGAATTTGCATTGACAGAGAGACTGCGCGTAATGGATGGCATCAACGTACTTATCTGTCATTATCCGGAGTCGGTGATATGGTATAAGGTGTTTGAGGGTGGAGAACCGGATGGCACTGATCTGAAAGAAGGAGATTCCGGTAATGGTCATCTGGATGTCGCACTGTGCGGTCACACACATGGAGGGTTGGTTCGAGTTCCGTTCAAAGGCGGGGTG
>CAMOUW010000105.1 GCA_946626755.1 uncultured Clostridia bacterium | reverse complement strand
CATCAGCCTCGGGTTGCACGGCTTTGTAAGCCTCCTGCTGCGCCTTGAACTCCTGAGCCGCAATAGGCTCCTTTGTGATCATGTAAATACCGCCGAGAGCGAAGCCCGCAACAATTGTTATTACAAACAGACGCAATGCGTCACTAACCTGTTTATTCATTATTTACCAGCTCCTTTCTTCTCGGGTTTTTCCCATCCGAAGGGCTTGGGCACTGTTGCCAGTTCCAGGAAAGGCACCAGCATATTTGAAAAGATGATGGCATAAGATACACCCTCGGGCGATCCACCGAACATCCTGAAGAGGAATGTAAGCAGACCCAGTATGAGACCGAAGTAAACCTTCCCCATAGGAGTGGAGGGACTGGTCACATAATCTGTAGCCATAAAGAAGGCTCCAAGAATAAGTCCTCCTCCGCATACTTCCTTCAGCATATACATAAAGTCAAGCTGGTGACCCGGTGCCAGGAAAAATATAAGTGCAGCAAAAGTACCTATGTAAATAAATGGTATCCTGGGGGAGATCACTCTCCTTATCAGCAGGTAAACTGCACCGGCCATAAGGAAGATGACTGACGTCTCTCCGATAACACCATTTACTGAACCAAAGAACATATCCCAAAGGTTTGTATCGCCTACAGCCTCACCGCCCGGCTTTAAAATAGCCAACGGTGTAGGGCTTGAAACCCCGTCTATCACATAATTGGTCATCTGGGCCGTATATGCCAGAAGCAGAAATGCTCTCGCCGCAAGGGCCGGATTCATAAAGTTCTGACCCAAACCGCCAAACAGCTGCTTGACCACGATTATGGCAAATACACAGCCTACTACTTCCATCCATATGGGAAATTCAGCAGGAAGATTCATTGCCAGAAGCAGACCCGTCAGGGCCGCACTCAGGTCGGATACAGTGACCTTCTTTTTCATGGCTGCCTGGTATATGGCCTCTGTTGCTATACAGACACCTATACCTACAAGAAGCCGTATAAGTGCACCCGGTCCGAAATTAAATATTCCGAAAACAGCTCCCGGCGTAAGGGCTATGATCACATCCAGCATAATACGCCGGGTGGAATGACTGCCGCGCACATGGGGACTTTCGGAAACTTTAAAAACTTTATTCACGATTTTGCCACCTGCCTTTCTCTTCGTTTAGCAGCCTTAATCTCAGCCTTCATACTCTTAATAGACTGTTTTAAAGGAATCTTTGCAGGACAGACATAAGAACAGCAACCGCATTCTATACAGTAAGAACCGTATATCTTCTCAAAACCTTCTTTGTCTCCCCTGTCAGCAAGCTTTGCCAGCCTGTTGGGCAAAAGCCTCATCGGACAAACTCCTACGCATGAAGCACAATTTATACAGGGTCCCTGCGGTGAATGAGACACCTCATCCCGTCTAAGCGCCAGAAGCGCACCACTGGTCTTAGTAATGGGAGCGCTCAAGTCGTACATGGCAAATCCCATCATAGTACCGCCGTTTATAAACTTTTCAGGATCCTGTGATGTTCCTCCCGCAGCCTCTAAAAGCTCGGTAAAAGGTGTCCCTATATATACGTAAAAATTGCCCGGGTTGGTAATGCTGTCTCCGCTTACGGTAACAATACGCCTTGTAAGCGGACGTCCTTCCACAACTGCCTCATGAACGTTATACAGAGAGGTAACGTTACTTACTACCACTCCATACTCATTTGCATGAGCCGTCGGCTTGATCTTAAGCCCGGTAGTGGCATATGTGAGAGTACGGTCACTTCCCTGAGGATACTTTGTTTTTACCGCCTTTACACTGATCTTCTCTTCGGAAGCCGCCAGCTGCGAAAGAGCCTTTATCGCTTCAGGCTTGTTATCCTCCACCCCTATAACGGCTACTGCCTGGGGAAGAAGTTTCAATGCTATCTTAATACCACTGATAAGCTTATCCGCATAATCTGTCATCACGCGAAAATCAGAAGTAAGATAAGGTTCGCACTCGGCTCCATTTACAACCAGATACTTTATATCCTCCCAACCGTGTGGTGCAAGCTTCTGATCAACCGGGAAACCGGCACCGCCCATACCGATAGCTCCGGACTCTCTGATACGTTCAAGGATCTCCTCTCTGGTCATCTGAGCAGGATCACCTGTAACATACTCAACCTCTTCGTACTGCCCGTCATTTTCAATAACTATACTCATCGCCTTTCCACCGGTAGGCAGAGGACGTTTTTCCAGTTTCTTAACTGTACCGGAAACTGATGAATGAATGTTGGCAGAAATCGTTCCGCCGGCCTCAGCTATCTTTTGGCCGGCCAAAACCCTGTCTCCCACGGCAACAACCGGCTTGGCCGGTGCTCCCGCATGCATAGTCACGGGAAATACCAACTCACTCCCGGGTTTCAGCTCCACAGGAGCTTTGTCCTTCGTAAGTTCCTTTCCTCCAAAGGGATGAAGACCCCCTTTGAATGTATTAGCCATATTACATGCCTCCATATAATATATTTTTTGTTACACTTGTTTGATCAAAATGTACTTTTGTACTAAAAAAAATACAATTTATTTTTAGAATTCTATACTATATCGGGATAAAAATCTACAGTATTTTTTCTTTTTTTTGTACTTTTTTTGTACTTTTTTTATTTTTGTTAGAAAAAAACGACCCGTGCCTTAAACAGCACGGGTCGTTAAACATGTGCATCAAAATTTGATTATTACTGAATCCCGCTATTTTCGTAATTCTGGTTAGGATTCTTTGACGCATCATCAGCGCCGTCTTCAGCTGTATGAGCTTCCTCTGCTGCGGGTGCCTCTTCAGCTGCAGGCGCCTCTTCAGCTACGGGAGTTTCCTCTGCTGCAGGAGCCTCTTCAGCTACGGGAGTTTCCTCTGCT
>CAMOUW010000104.1 GCA_946626755.1 uncultured Clostridia bacterium | reverse complement strand
AGATATGCCATAATCGTAGGTATGCTTATAGCTCTTTGTTCATCACTCCTTGGGGTTACGCTGGTTTTGAAAAGGTTTTCTTTTATAGGAGACGGACTTTCCCATGTGGCGTTCGGAGCCATGGCGGTGGCAAGCGTTATGAAGCTGGCCAACCAGATGGTTTTGATCTTGCCCGTGACCATAGCCTGCGCCATAATCATTCTTCGTATCGGACAAAGCGGTAAAGTAAGAGGGGATGCCATGATAGCCATGGTATCGGCAGGAGCCCTGGCCATAGGCTATCTTGTCATGAATGTTTTCTCTCCATCGTCAAATATTTCCGGGGATGTGTGTACCACGCTTTTCGGTTCCACGTCCATACTTACACTGTCTGTAAATGAGGTTATACTGTCAGCGGCGCTTTCCGTGGGGGTTGTGGCGGTATTTATCCTTTTTTACAACAAGATATTTGCAGTGACATTTGATGAAAGCTTTGCCAGAGCAACAGGCACGAAAGCAGGAGGATATAATCTTCTGATAGCAGTGGTGATAGCGGTCATCATAGTGCTTGCCATGAATCTGGTGGGATCGCTGCTGATATCCGCATTGGTTGTTTTTCCTGCGCTTTCAGCCATGAGGCTGTTTAACAGCTTTAAGGGGGTTACCATATTTGCGGCAGTCATATCTGTAGTGTGCGCTCTGGCGGGCATACTGTTTTCCATAGTCGCAGGCACTCCTGTGGGATCTACCATAGTTATTACGGAAATAATAGCATTTATCATATGTTTTATTATCGGACTGGCAGGGCGCAGAGGATAGATCCGGCAGTGATCAAAATAAATTATTTTGGAGATATATCATGATGAAAAAGATCATAAAAACAGTTTCGATTACGTCTGTGATCGCTAAGCAGTGTTTTTGCAGCAGGTTGCTCTATGTTTGGAAGCACTTCAGTAAGGCAGGAGGAAACGCAAAATGCCGTAGACCGGGACCTTGCCCGGGGCGCGGAAAACAGTCAGGGGGAAGGTGCGGACGCTGCCGGGGAGACAGACGTGTCTCAGACTTCACAGCGTCCGGATGAGCTTGATAAAGGGATAGATCTGGATCTAACAAAGCTTTCGAGCAATATGGTTTATGCAGAAGTATATAATATGATGAATGATCCGTAAAAATATATGGGAAAATCCATAAAAATACATGGAGCATTTGTAGTATATGAAGAGGCTTTCAACGGTGAGAATGTATATGCATGCTTGGTAAAAGCTGCGGCGGCATGTTGTGCTACAGGCATAGAATTTGTCAGGAAGGGAGATTATAAATATACCGGCGATTATCCTGACAGGGGTGATGAGATCGTCGTAGTGGGAACGCTGGATGTGTACGAGGATAAGGGGAATAAATATTTTACTTTGAGAAATGCAGAAATGCAGGTAGTCTGATATAATAGTATAGTAATATTTTTTATATTTGAAGTAAAAATGAAGGACGTATCAGACAAAGCAAAAGCAAATAAAAGAAAAAATAAGTTTGATGTACACGACCTGGTCATCTAGATCCTGATGGTTACTGTGGTGTGGTATATTTTTATTTTTTCCATGCCGACTGATTATTTTGTGTTTGATGTATCAGCGCCCATGTTTTTTTTATTCGGGGGCGATAAAGCCGGTATGGAGGATCCTGTTGTGTCCACCGTGATAAACTACCTGTCCACCCTTCCGGCTTTTATCGGTATATTAGTTTATACACGAGTCACCAAAAGAAACAGGTTTATTTTTGAAAGTTTTCTTCCGCGGCATGCCGGCAATACAGTGGGTAAACTGCTCTTAGGATTTCTTGTGGGATCGGTCATGAATTTTTCATGCATACTGGCTGCGATCGTACACGGAGACATCAGGTTTTATCTGGATTTTACGGCTGCTCAGATACCTTTTTATCTTTTTGCATTCTTATGCGTTTTTATCCAAAGCTCCACGGAAGAGTTGTGGTGCCGGGGATTTGTGTATGAAAGGGTAAATGTAAGATACCCGTTGTGGGTTGCTGTTCTTGTGAACTCATTTTTCTTTGCGGCTCTGCATCTTATGAATCTGGGAGTCGGTGTGCTGTCCATAGTAGACATAGCTGTTTGCGGCATTTCATTTTCACTGGCAAAATGGTATACAGGAAGCATATGGTTTCCTATGGGGCTACATACTGCCTGGAACTTTACGCAGAATTATTTGTTCGGACTTCCAAACAGCGGTCTGGAAGCTTCGTCAGCGGTGCTTAAGCTTGACACTTCCGTAGTGGCACAAAGTAATCTGATCTATGATCAGGTATTTGGGGTGGAGGGGGGCCATTCCCGCAGTTATCGCAGATGCTGTGCTGGGGGCTGTATGCCTTATCCTTGCGGTCAAAGACGGAAGGCTGGGAGAGCTGAAGATGAAAGGTGCAGACATAAAAAGCAAATAAGTAACGAATGATTTTTATTTACTGAAAGTTTAAACAAGTAACAAATACCGGCTAATTATAAACAAAAAATCATTTAAGCTGTGGCGTAAAAAGCGCCGCGGCTTTTTTGCGTGAAAAAAGAGTTTTCTAAAAAAGTCTAAGTCTGTTTAATATAATTATCCCCCGCGAGGGGTTTAATTTTTTATTAGTTGATAATAAACTTTAAACAATATTATTTAAGAACATGAGAAAAAGGAGGCTGATGGCTATTTATGGATGATAAGGACTTCAAAAAAGAGGTAGCTGAGTACTGGACAGACGGTTGTGATAATTATGATAATTACCCGGGACATGGCATGGGTGGTGAAGATGAAAAGAAAGCATGGCTTAAGTTTTTGAAGGAGATAATTCCTGAGGGGACAAAAAACATTCTTGACGTTGGATGTGGTACAGGTTTTCTGACTGTATTGTTGGCTGAACTTGGATATAGCGTAAAGGGAGTGGATCTGTCAGAAGGAATGCAGGCACATGCAAAACGAAAAGTAGAGGAAGGAGGATGGCAGGATCTTGTT
>CAMOUW010000103.1 GCA_946626755.1 uncultured Clostridia bacterium | reverse complement strand
TTAATGATGCGTTATATTATTTTATTCGTGCTGCAAAAAAAAAGAGAATAGTCATAGATGGATTAATTAAAAAAAGAAGTTTGAAAAATATCTGCAAAATTTTATTATACTTAGACAAAAAATACGAAGAGCTTGAGGAACAGATAGCGGGTCTTTCCATAGAGGAAATGAGTATCGCTGCCCGTTATTTTTCCATACTTCCTCTCCTTATAAATATTACCGAAGACGTGGATCTGGCGTATGAGGTGAATTATCAGAACAATGCCGGCGGGGAATATCTCGGCAAGCTATCAGGCGCTATGGACATGACGGTGAAAAAAGAAGATGCAAAGCGTATTCTTGAAAAGATAAATGTAGTACCGGTACTTACAGCCCACCCTACCCAGGTGCAAAGGAAAAGCATGCTCAATCTCACAAACAAGATCCACGTGCTTTTGCGCCGTTACCGCGATGTGAAATCAGGACTTTTAAATGAGTCAAAATGGATGGACGAGCTGCGCCGCGACATTGAACTCATTATGCAGACGGATATCATAAGAGAGAAAAAGATAAAGGTAAAAAATGAGATCACCAATGTTACGGAGTACTATAAAACCTCTCTTTTTAAGGCTATAAATAAACTTGTGACAGAGTACAAGCGCCTTGCACGTGAAAGAGGTATAGTTCTGGAAAATGTAAATCCTGTCACTATGGGTATGTGGATAGGAGGAGACAGGGACGGCAATCCTTACGTGACCGCAGATACCCTGAGACTTTCGGCTGCTACCCAGGGAGAGGTGTTGCTGCATTACTACCTGGAGCAGATAGACAATCTCTATGACGCATTTTCCCTCTCATCAGGCCTTACCTGCATTTCCGGTGAGGTAGCAGCTATGGCGGCACTTTCTGATGACAAATCGGAATTTCGTGAAAAGGAGCTGTATCGAAAGGCGTTTTTGTATATAAAAGAAAAGCTGAACAATGCTTACGACTATCTGACGCAAGGTACGGATAAAGAGCCCAGATACGGGAATGCATCGCAGTTTAAGGCGGATCTTGAGGTTATAAAGAAATCGCTTCTGGAAAACAACGGGGAAAATCTCGTGAAGGGTGATCTGAGCGATCTGATGCAGTCGGTAGATATATTTGGATTTTATCTGGCAAGTATTGACATGCGCCAGGACTCCGGAGTGCTGGAGGAATGTGTGGCAGAGCTGCTCAAAGGCGCCGGGATAGAAGAGGATTACAGTTCTCTTTCCGAGGAGGAAAAGAGAAAGGTGCTTTTAGAGGAGATAAATAACGATCCCAGGATATTGTCTGCTACCAATGCCCCGAGATCCGAAAGGCTTACAAGCGAGCTGGAGATATTTGCAGCGGCAAGGGAGCTGAAGGATAAAATGGGGGATGAGATCATAAAGCAGCATATCATATCTCATACCGAGGATGTGTCTGATATGCTGGAGCTGGCAGTGCTTCTTAAAGAGGTGGGACTCTTGGACAAAACCAGGGCAAGGGTACAGATAGTGCCTCTTTTTGAGACTATACCCGATCTGGAAAATGCACCGGAGGTTATGGATGATTATCTTAAGATCCCTGTTGTGAAAAGCTGGGTGGCGGCGAATGATCATTATCAGGAGATCATGCTGGGTTACTCTGATTCCAATAAGGACGGAGGGTATCTTTCTTCTGTCTGGACACTTTATAAAGCCCAGAATGAACTGACGAAAGCCGGAGAGGATAACGGGGTAAATGTGACATTTTTCCACGGCAGAGGCGGTACGGTGGGACGTGGCGGCGGTCCTTCATACAGTGCTATTACTTCACAGCCCTTTGGTTCGGTCAAGGACCGTATCAGGATTACCGAGCAGGGAGAGGTGATCGGCAATAAATACGGAAATGCAGATGCGGCATATTATAATCTTGAGATGCTTCTTTCGGCTACCCTGCACCGCATGGTGAATTTTATCATGACAGATAAGGAGCAGCTTGAAGGGTATAAGTCTGTGATGGACAAGATCGTGGGAGAAAGCAACAGAGCTTACAGGGAGCTTGTTTTCGGCAATCCCCACTTTTACGATTACTTTTTTGCGGCCAGCCCCATACGGGAGGTTTCCAGTCTGAATATAGGCTCAAGGCCTGCGGCAAGAAAGACTATTACTGATATAAACGGACTTAGGGCTATCCCATGGGTATTTTCCTGGTCCCAGAACAGGGTGATGCTTCCCGGCTGGTACGGAGTGGGTTCGGCTTTTAAGGAGTTTACGGAAAAAGAAGAGGGCAATCTTGAGCTGTTGCAGCAGATGTATACGGAATGGCCGTTTTTCAATTCTCTTTTGTCTAATGTGGATATGGTGCTTTCCAAGTCAAATATGCACATTGCCCGCAGGTATGCGGATCTTTGTGAAAATGAGGAGCAGCGTGGGGTTTTTGATCTGATCCTTAAGGAATGGGAGCTTACCAGAGCTATGGTGCTTGCTATTGAACAGCATGATGATCTTTTAGAGGAGTTGCCGAATCTGAAGGCAAGTCTGGATTACCGTCTGCCTTACTTTAATGTGCTCAATTATGCACAGATTGAGCTTATTAAGAGGCTTCGCCGCGGTGAGCTGGATGATGACGGGGAGAAGCTTATTCATATTACTATAAACGGTATCGCTACAGGTCTTAGAAATTCGGGCTGATGTCGGCGGAGAGGCAGCAGGTATTTAGATGGAGGCACTGCCGGATATTGTGTCCGGACAGGGGACTGTTATGGCGGTGTTGGAGTTACAGGAGTTTTTATGTCAGGACGATCGCATGATCCAAAATATGACAAATCAAAAAGAAACCGCAAGGTGCATGAACTGGCTGCTTGCGGTCTTTTTGTGGCGGTTGCTCTTATTTTTTCTTATGTGGAAAGTCTTCTTCCTATACCTTTTCCGGTGCCGGGAATGCGCCTGGGATTTGCCAATATAGCTGTTTTGTCAGTGCTATATTTGTATGGAGCCAGGGATGCTTTTTTGGTGAATCTTGTGCGTATTGTACTGGCGTCCCTCCTTTTTGGAAATGTGCAGAGCTTTTTCTTTAGTCTGGCAGGAGGGATGGCCAGTCTGGGGATTATGGCTTTGCTGAAGCGGGTGGATAAGTTTTCTGTTATAGGGGTTAGTGCCGTGGGGGGTATTGTGCATA
>CAMOUW010000102.1 GCA_946626755.1 uncultured Clostridia bacterium | reverse complement strand
CAAGATGAATGTCCAAAAAACAGGACTTCTTTCAAAAGTATCCAATTTCAAAAGGGATCTGCAACGTATTCAGTACGCATCTTTCGTGTCATGCTTTATAAAAACAAGTGTTATTAAAGATGTGGCACTTCCGATAGGTGAGTTTTTTATCTGGGGAGACGATCTGGAATATACACGCAGGATCTCAATGGAGTATCCGTGTTATTACGTTAAAAAAAGTGTGGCACTGCACGACTGTGAATCCAATACAGGTTCCGACATTTCCACGGACAGTCCCGAACGTCTGAAGTATTACAAATATGCCTACAGAAATGAAGTCTATCTTTTCAGAAGAGAAGGTGTCAAGGGTCTTATTTACTGGATCTTCCGCCTGTTGCTGCACACTTTCCGTATTTTGGCATTTTCTTCGGGAAGCCGTAAGGAAAGACTGGGCATACTTTTTAAAGGTACTCTGATGGGTATTTTCTACAGCCCCACTATCGATCTGGCTTAGTCTTTACCCTTAAAATATAGATTTATTTTTGATACTGTCATTACAGGATTTAGTTTTTTACAATTTACTTATTTTATATCTTTTTAGGAGGTTTGATATGTACGACTATCTTATTGTTGGGGCCGGTTTGTTTGGTTCTGTTTTTGCAAGAGAAGCTGCCGATAAAGGAAAAAAAGTGCTTGTTATAGATAAGCGTCCTCATATCGCAGGAAATGTTTATACTAAGGAGATGGAGGGTATAAATGTACATGAGTACGGTGCTCACATTTTCCATACCAACAACCGCGAAGTGTGGGATTATGTAAATAAATTCATTGAATTTAACCGTTTTACCAACTCTCCCGTAGCCAATTATAAAGGAGAGCTTTTCAGTCTTCCCTTCAATATGTACACTTTTAATAAAATGTGGGGAGTGGTGACACCACAGGAGGCTGAAGCTAAGATTGAGGAGCAGAAAAAAGCTGCCGGTATAACTGAGCCGAAGAACCTTGAGGAGCAGGCTATCAGTCTTGTGGGTACAGATATCTATGAGAAGCTTATTAAGGGTTATACAGAGAAGCAGTGGGGCCGCCCCTGCAATGAGCTTCCGGCATTTATTATAAAGAGACTTCCCGTACGTTATACTTTTGATAATAATTATTTTAATGCTCTTTATCAGGGTATTCCCATGGGCGGCTATACCAAAATGGTTGAAAATATGCTTGAGGGTATAGAGGTGCGTACCGGCGTGGATTATTTTGAAAATAAGGAAGAACTGGACGCACAGGCTGATAAGATCATTTATACAGGTCCTATAGATGCTTATTATGATTTTAAACTCGGTACTCTGGAGTACAGATCTGTCAGGTTTGAGACTGAGGTTTTAGATACGCCGAATTTCCAGGGAAATGCAGCGGTTAATTATACTGATGCCGAAACACCATGGACACGTATCATTGAGCATAAGTTTTTTGAGTTTGGAGATCAGCCCAAGACTGTTATAAGCCGTGAGTTTTCTTCCGAATGGAAGCCCGGAGACGAGCCCTATTATCCTGTAAATGATGAAAAGAACGGAAAGCTTTATGAGGAGTATAAGAAGCTGGCAGACGCTGAGGAGAAGGTTGTTTTCGGCGGACGTCTGGGTGAATATAAATACTACGACATGGATAAGGTTATTGAGAGTGCGCTGAATGCAGCGACCAAGGAACTTGGATAAAAGCAAGCCTTATGCTAAATAAATGAGTTGATGTTTTGCCAAAGAAGTCGATATAAGCTATGCCCCGGGCACGCTGCCGCTTGACGCCCGGTTCACAGCTTATATCGACTTTTTTCTATTTTGTTTTACATCTTCAGATGTTTTGGGAGCAGTTTGCTTTTTATGCTTTTATATTATGGGTGTGATGGAGCGTCTTTTATAGCCTATACACGCTATGCCCCGGGCACGTTGCCGCTTGATGCCCGGTTCACAGCATGTATAGGCTTTTTTGGAGGGTTCAAATTTCTTAAAAATGTAGAAAATCTCTTTTGTAAATTATGTCAATAAAAAAAGCAGTCAACACATACTATGGACGTGCGTCAAGCGGCAGCGTGCACGGACATAGTATATACTGGCTGCTTTTATAATAATCTGTATTTAAAACATTTCTTACAGGAACTGTGCTGCAAGCTGATCCGCATTCTGGAGTCCTACTGCCCTTGCAGACTCCTCCCCGTTTTTGAATCCGATCAGTGTAGGAATAGCAGATACTCCAAACTGTGCTGCAAGTTCCGGCTGCTCGTCCACATTAATTTTAACTGTTTTAACTTTACCTTCATGGGCTCTTTCAAACTTTGCAAGCTCGGGCGACTGAAGCTGGCAGGGACCGCACCATGTAGCCCAGAAATCCACAACAACAGGTACCTCTGCCTTGAGCACCTCCTGCTCAAATGTATCTTTTGTAACTATAACTGCTGACATTGTCTTGTCCTCCTTTTCTGGATATTTATACTTTTTTTGATTATATCATAAGCGACTTATCTGTAAAACGCACATAATGCCTTCTGTTATACATTTGTATGAAGTCGTAACCCTGTTCCGAATTATAAATGATTAAATATTGTAAAACGAATATCCTCCGGCAAAGTGCATGCAATCATACCCTTCCTGAGTCAGGATCCTTGCGGCTATATAACTTCTGAGCCCACTGTGACACATAAGATAAACAGGCTTATCTTTATCTAATTCATCCAATCTGTCGCGTATGGAATCCACCGGTACATTTACAAATCCTTCAATATGCCCTCTTTCGTATTCACCTTTACTACGTACATCAATAAGCTGTACGCTTCCGTCTGCAGGAAGCTGCTCAAGTTCTTCCATACCATACTGTGCCACAAGCTTTTTCTCTATGTCTTCTATCATGAAACCAACCATATTTACGGGATCTTTTGCAGACGCAAACGGAGGCGCATAGGCCAGATCCAGATTCTTTAAATCTGTTGCCTTCATACCTGTCTGCATAGCCACAGACAACACATCTATCCGTTTATCTACTCCTTCATACCCTATAATCTGCGCTCCCAATATTTTAAGGGTATTCTTTTCGTAGATCACCTTCATAGGCATAGGCTTCGCCCCGGGATAGTATGACGCATGGGATAAAGGTGACAAAATTACCTTGTCATAATCCAGTCCAAGCCCGGATGCCATCTCTTCGGTTATCCCCACCATAGC
>CAMOUW010000101.1 GCA_946626755.1 uncultured Clostridia bacterium | reverse complement strand
AAGAGGATGGAATGCGCCATCTGGCTTGAGGCATCCAAGCTTATGACAGAATAAAGCTGAATTTTTATTATCACCAAGTTATCTGAGAGTCACTATAAAAAGGTGTGAAAAATGAAATCGATGAAACTGAGTTTTAAAAGAGTATTCATAGCGTTTGCTGCTATTATTACGCTTACTTTATTGTTTTCTCCTTCTTCAAAACATGCTTATGCGGAAGAGCCTGCATCATATTCTACACCGTTTTATGCTGACGTTAACGGAGAAAAGGTATACGTTCTTGAATTACAGGATATTGGATGGTATCTGTTTCTTCCTTCGGAAACAGACAGCACACATATAAAGCTCTGTTCAGATGATGGCAGACAGGTGTTTTTCATATCCGGAGAGGCGATGACCGAAGAACTGGATATCAGTATGTCTGAGCCCAATGAAAAAATGTTTATGATGCAGATATAGCGATCTTTTCTGATACCGGCAGTTCGGATAAATATGAAATGGTTCATCTGAACATCATGAAGGGTAACAATGTCGGTACTGTGTATTATAACAGCGATAATATAGCTGACTTTGGACGCGAATGGATCGATACCAACAGAGAAAACCGCGGAACAGGGACAGCTCTGATAACAGATCCTGATGGGGGAATCATTTACGACGGCGTCATTGAAGATATACATATACGCGGAAGAACATCGATTAGAGATCCTAAAAAAGGATATCAGATAAAATTATCAAAGAAGACTGCGCTCGTTGGTGAAGAAAAGGGGAAAAAATGGCTGCTGCTGGCGATGTATAAAGATCCTCTTAGGATAAATGATACTATCATGAAGAATGTCGCCAAAGTTTCGGATGACCGTTTTGCTGCTGACTCGACCATTGTCAATCTGTATTATGACGGGTGTTATCGCGGTGTATACGAGCTTTCTGAAAAAAATGAAGTAAAGACCAACCGGGTGAATATAACCGATATGGAAGAGTATTATGAGGATAAATACCCTGATTACGGTGATTCGGTCAGTTTTTCTACAGCAAAAAATAAATATGGAAATACGATCCATTTCCAGAAAGGACTTGAAGGACCGGATGAATTCGGCGGATATCTGATGGAAATGAATGATCAGAATCTGGATCCATCCGATGGCTTCTTCTTTACGGCAAACGGTATAAAAAGATATGTTACGATAGATTCTCCTGAACTCGGAAGTAAAGAAGCAGTGAACTACATCAGTGAATACTTTCAGGGTTTCGTAAATTCTGTATATGGTCAGAGTGGGGACAGCCGGGGATGGGATCCGGACACCGGAAAGTTTTACTATGATTATTGCGATCTGGACAGCCTGGTAAACACATATCTTCTTCAGACTATCGCTTCGAACTCAGATACCTTTTGGAAATCGCAGTATTTCTACAAAGATCTGAATGAAATAATGTATGCCGGTCCCATTTGGGACATGGACCTGACATTCGGAACGGGATGGTCAGGCAGGATCGGCCCTCAGGAAGATTTCTGCAGTACTAAGATGATCTCAGGCGGCTTGATCAATATTCCAAGCTTCAGGACTACCTTGAAAGAAAGATACTTTAAACAGTATCAGAGCATTATGGCTTCACTTCTGGGAGAAGACGATAAAGTCAGCTCTTTTATGGATGTATATGAGACAGTGAAACCGAATTTGCTCATGGATGCTATACTTTGGCCTTTAAAATACCAGTGCGGTAACGGATCTTTACAATGGGATGAAAATGAGGCCCTTGATGTGATCGCTGAATATCGTGTTGACTGGATAAGAAAACACAAAGCGTTCCTTGATTCGTATTTCGACGGCATGAATGATCCGGAAGAAACAGCACACGTTTACGGAGAACCTGAGTATGAAAATGAAGAGTTTCATATCAGGTACTGCAAAAGCTGCGGAGAAGCCCTGAGAAACGAACATGTATGGGATGAAGGAACGATACAGAAAGAAGCAAACTGCACCGAAGAGGGACTGATATCATACACCTGCGCTCTGTGCGGCGGAACAAAAACTGTTACCGTTCCGGTTAATTCCAAACACGTCATGTCCCATGTGGAAAGGAAAGAACCTACATATGAGGAAAACGGGAACACGGAGTACTTTGAATGCAGCCTTTGCAAAAAAGTCTTTAATGATGAGGCAGGAACCACAGAGATCCGTATAGAGGATACTGTGATACCCAAAAAAGAAAAACCGGTAGTTTATCGTTTTTATGGCGGGACCAGATATGAGACAGCTCTGAAAGCAGCAGAAGAATTCAGAGAACAGCTTGGAACTGACAAATTAAGCAGTGTGATAATAGCATGCGGGACCAATTACGCAGACGCTCTTTCGGGAAGCTATCTTTCTTCTGTCAGGAAAGCACCCATACTTCTTACAGACACAAAAAAAGATCATATCGACCTCGTAAGGAACTACATAAATGATCATGTGAAAAAAGGCGGAACTGTTTATCTTCTCGGAGGCCCTGCGGTAGTGCCTGACAGTGTGAAAACCGGGCTCGGGGATTTCGTGGTAACAAGGCTCTGGGGAGCGGACAGATATGAAACGAATATGGCAGTGCTGAAAGAAGCAGGTATCGCAAGTGAAGATATACTGGTATGCAGCGGGATGAACTTTCCTGACAGCCTTTCGGCAGCCGCAGCGGGGAGCCCCATCATACTTGTAAAAAATGAAATACAGAGTTTCCAAAAAGAATATTTGCAGGATCTGACCGGTAAAAAAATCTATATCATAGGCGGAGAGGGAGCTGTAAATGAAAAGATCTTTTCCTCGTTTGAAGCATTTGGTACTGTTGAAAGAATAGGCGGGACAGACAGATACGAAACATCGGCGTTATTTGCTGATAAATTCTTTGATAACTGTGAAGGTGCGGTGCTGGCATATGGGAAGGATTTCCCTGACGGACTGTGCGGAGGCGCGCTGGCAAATATCAAAGGAGTACCGCTTCTTTTGACCGCTGAAGGAAAAATCGATGCAGCCCGATCATTCATAGCAAAAAAAGCAGGACAGTTCATTGATGACGGCGGAAAGATCAAAGCTGATATTTTAGGGGGACCGGCACTTATAAGTGATGAGAATGCACTTACTGCTTTCGGAATAGAAAATGTCGGGAAAGTAGTTGTTAAGTAAAACCGGACATTCAGTTTCAATAAGTCTCGCATAAGGCAGGGACTTATTGTTTTAAGTGGAAATAACAGACTGTTATAGAAAAAAATCAACAATATGAATATTTCAGAATTTTCTGAAAATTCTTGCTGAAACCTCTTGTTTTTTTAAT
>CAMOUW010000100.1 GCA_946626755.1 uncultured Clostridia bacterium | reverse complement strand
CGCCGGTTGAGCCCAGAGGGATAAATGTAAATCTGGATCCTGAAGAACGCCGGGAAACCGATGGGGTGGATGAAGAGGTGTGATTTTAAATGCTTCCGAATCAATACCGGGCTTTGTGTATAATGCAGTATATTCTGGTGTGTGAAGGAATGCTGTGTTATAATAAAAAGAAGCACATTTTATTTAAAAAAACAAAAAAACCAAAAAGGAGGGAACGGCTTTATGTTTGATCACAAACAATACAAAAGAGGCTATTATATGCCGCCGGTTGATTGTTTCGACTGGGTAAAAAAAGAATATGTTGACAAGGCTCCGATATGGTGCTCCGTGGATTTGAGAGATGGCAACCAGGCACTTATCGAACCTATGGGGTTGGATGAAAAGCTTGAGTTCTTCCGTACGCTTTTAAAGGTTGGATTTAAGCAGATAGAGGTTGGATTTCCTGCTGCATCTGAGACTGAGTATGAGTTTTTGCGTACTATCATAGAGCAGGATATGATACCGGAAGATGTAACTATCCAGGTGCTTACCCAGGCAAGAGAGCATATCATAAAAAAGACTTTCGAGGCTATTTCCGGTGCGCCAAATGCTATAGTACATGTTTACAATTCCACATCCGTAGCACAAAGAGAGCAGGTGTTTAACAAATCCAAAGAGGAGATAAAACAGATAGCCATAGAAGGCGCCAGACTTCTTAAAGAGTTGGCTAAGGATGAGAAAGGAAATATTACATTCGAGTACAGTCCGGAGAGTTTTACAGGGACGGAACCCGAGTATGCCCTGGAGGTATGTAATGCGGTTATAGATGTATGGGAGCCTACCCCGGATCATAAATGTATTATAAATCTCCCTGTGACTGTTGAGATGTCTATGCCTCATGTTTACGCATGTCAGGTAGAATACATGAGCAAAAACCTGCACAACAGAGACAGTGTGATTATTTCCATTCATCCTCATAATGACAGGGGTACGGGAGTGGCTGATGCAGAGCTGGCACTTCTTGCAGGCGGTGACCGTATAGAGGGTACGCTTTTCGGAAACGGTGAGAGAACAGGAAATACTGATATAATAACCGTAGCTATGAATATGTACACACATGGTGTGGATCCGGGGCTTGATTTTTCAGACATGGCCTCTCTGGTGAAGGTTTATGAAAGATGCACACAGCTGAAAGTAGAGGATAGAAGACCTTATTGCGGTAAGCTTGTGTTTGCTGCATTTTCGGGATCTCATCAGGATGCTATCGCAAAGGGAATGAGACACAGGACTCAAAATGATCCAAACTCATGGAATGTACCGTATCTTCCTATTAACCCTGAAGATGTGGGCAGAAAATATGATTCTGATGTGATCAGGATCAATTCCCAGTCGGGCAAAGGTGGTGTGGCATATATCTTAGAAATGAATTACGGTCTGGATATCCCCAAAACAATGAGGGCAGATGTGGGTTATACCGTAAAGAATGTGTCCGACGAGCTTCATAAGGAGCTTTCACCAAATGAAGTTTATGATGTTTTTGTGGATCATTATATAAAATATAATCCGGTATTTAAGATGAAAGAAGTGCATTTTAAGCAGGAGGATAACAAACTGATAAATGCTTCGGTAACTATTGAAAAAGACGGGGAAAGTACCGTTGTTTCCGAAACGGGCAATGGCAGGCTGAATGCCGTGGCAAAAGTGCTTGAGTCGTATTTTTCCACATCATTTAATGTGACTCTTTATGAAGAGCATGCTTTAAACGTGGGATCTGATTCATCCGCGATTGCTTATGTAGGTATAACAGATGATAATGGTGACAGGTATTACGGTGCCGGCATTGATCCGGATATTATGAGAGCCTCTATAGATGCTCTTGAGTCTGCGGTGAACAGACAGGTGGAAAAGGTAAAAGACTGATGAAAAGATTTATTGCCAGTGATATCGACGGAACTATGCTTCCTTACGGGCAGTACAGGATAAGCAAAAGTATTATCAGTCTTATAGAAGAATTAGATAATCTCGGTGTTTTATTTATGACTGCCAGCGGAAGACAGCTTCCGAGCCAGAAGATGCTTTTTGAAGAGGTGGCGGATAAAGTACTGTTTATTGCAGAAAACGGGGCTCTTGTAGAATTTCAGGGGAAGACTATTCTTGAAAAAACAATGAGCCCCACTCTTGTGCATGAGATCATAACAGATATTTTAAAACAACCCGGATGTGAGCCGGTGATCTCCACAAGAGATACTGTGTATATTAGTAAAAGAGCAGATGAATATCTCCGGAGTCATGATAAAGAGATATTGTACACGACTACGGTGACAGATGATTTTTTCTCATGTACAGAAGATGTGCTTAAAGTTACAGCCTGCGATTTTGATGGTATTATAAAGCATGCCGGATCATTTGCAAACAGCTGGAAAAGGTTTGCAAATGTTTTTGTGTCGGGAGCCATTTACTGTGATTTCACAGATTTATCTGTTAGCAAAGGAAATGCATTGTCTAAGGTGATGGATATTTTGGGTTTTAACGCAGATGACGGGATAGTATTCGGCGACAACTACAATGACGTTTCCATGTTTGGCAGGGTAAAAAGTGCATTTGCCATGGAACATGCTGATGATGATGTAAAGCAGTATGCCGGTTATTTTACAGATGATGTAGAGCACACAATAAGAAAAATATACAATCTTATCCCCTGAAACAAAGGGGATGTTTTTAAGATTCGGAGAAAAAAATGAGTAAAAAAAGAGGAAGTACAAAATGGTTTGTGATTGGCGGCCTGATAGCTGCCGCTGTAGCAATTTATACCGTATTTTTTAACGGTAAACTTTTGTATTTTACATTTGGTATGTCAAAAGACGACATATTAAAAACTGACAATATCAGCATACCGGCCACGGCTGCGGATATATTTCTTTCAGATGATAAGGCAGCCATTGTCGATGTGGCTGATGAGTCGGTATTGAATGCTGATGTCAACGGAGAAACTCTCCAGACAAATATAAAAAACAGTGTAAAAAGCCGTTTGACCAGGATCGCATCACTTAACCATATGGCTTCAAAAAAGGGCGTGGTACTTGGTCATGTAAAGAGGGAAAATGTCCGCAAGGCTGCATCTGATTATTATCAGTCTCTTACTGATGAAGAAAAAAAATATCTCGGAACTGACACAAAAGAGCTTGAGAAAATATTTACACTTTACGCCCTTGCAGATGAGATGAAAGAAGTACTTATGAGGGATTCTGCCATAGAAGTCAGTACTGATGAGGCAAGAGTGATTTCTATACAGTATATATGTGCCGATTCTGAAACAGACATTAAAGAGGCAAAAAAGAAGCTGGAAAACGGCA
>CAMOUW010000099.1 GCA_946626755.1 uncultured Clostridia bacterium | reverse complement strand
ATCCATCCGGGAGCTGAGACCATGCGTAATATCGAGAACCATAACCGTGAGCTGGAGGAAGAGGAGATGTTCAAAAAGCTGCATCCTGCACCCATAGCGGCATTACTCATGCATTTCTATAAGAAAGCATACGGAGCATATGAAAATAAAAAAGATAACTAAACAACAAGTGCGAATGGTGCTTCCTGCACTTTTTGCACTTATTTTAATTGGCTTGTTTATAAATCGAAATATTCAGATAAGAGGACTTTACGGAGACGACCTGTATCTCTGGTCCTATTACGGAGAGGAAAACTTCTGGGAGTTCACCTTCCCCATGAAAACCAAGGGTAATTTCAGACCCTTTTACTGGGCAATGAGTTACCTTGAGTTTGTCATCGTGGGGCGGCATGTGAACTACTATGCCCTGTTCAATACCGTAATAAACATAGCTGTCTCCTTTATGATATACCTCTTTTCTCTGGAGTTTACAAAAACCCTGAAGCTTAAGGGGAAAGAAATGACAGCAGGGCAGCTGATATCGTTTTTTACGGCGGCCATGTATCTGGGCTCACATTTTGCGGGATACCAGATAGGACAGGTGCTGGGACTTCTGGAGACTATGGCCCTGGGTCTGGCACTTTCGATACTTTACCTTCTTTATAAGTTTTCGGAGGCCGGACAGAGTATACATTATGGCCTTGCCTGCCTTTGTTATTTTCTCGTGTTGTTCACACATGAGAGATTCCTGGCATTGTTTCCGTTATTTTATCTTTCGCTCATACTGAACAGAATCAGGGTGAAGAGCAGAAGTGCAGAAATAGTTTCTAAACAAAACAACTATAATCGTAAAAGTCTGAATGAGAAAAATTTTGAGGAGCAGCAAACATCCGGAGGTTTTGAGAATAGATCTTTTGGTGTGGCAAAAACCTTGAAAGAATCAGAATCCGGTTATGGAAAAAAATCCAATTTAGATGATGTACTAAAGGCAGCCATTCCTCTTCTCGAAGTTATGTTTTTCTTAGGAATCAGAAGGATCATCGCCGGGCAGGCGATGCCGGTAGGTACCGCGGGAACAAAGGTTTCAGAAACCTTCGAGCCTGGTCAGGCTTTTACCTATGCCCTTCAGCAGGTTCAGTACATCTTCGGAGTTAATGTGGGACAAGCTTATCTCTGCGGAATCAACTGGAGGGAAATGCCTCTGTGGGCGCATTCACTTGTTTACGGAAGCTGGATTGTACTCTTTATTATGATCGTTTACTTCATAAAAGAGAGCATGAAAACAAAGAATCCGCTCTGCGATATCCTGGAGAACCTTTTGTTTATAGCCTTCATTGCTTTATGCATCGGCTGCAGCTCCATAACCGTAAGACTTGAAATACGGTGGATTTATGTAAGCTACACCGCCGCACTTCTCTATGTTTGTTATATGTTCGGGAAGCTGGCAGAGGCAAAAACCGCGAAATCAGGCCATTTTCAGGCAGTGGACAACATTAAAACCAATGTGGATAACTGTTCCCGCCGGAGAAAATCGCAGAATTTTCCATCCGGTAATGTTATATGTTTTGCGTCAATATTTATCCTCTACTGTATTCTTCTGATCCCGGTGGAGCAGCTTTACAGAAGTAATTTCAGAAATATCTTCTTCTTCACAGAGCTTGACAGAGTGAACTCTCTTGCCGATCAGACCATAGGAAAGTACAGCAATTTTCTCGGAGTTCGCCAGACCTATATTTTTTACAATAATTATGGTATGACTGATTTCTACGGGGAGTATTTCTATAAACCCTATGATCCTGAGAAAACCGGTCAGGGATCGGAAGTCCATTTCATCAATGATGTGTCGGAGCTTCCGGAGTATGCAACCTACGATAATTCCGTTATACTTCTTGAAAGCTCAGATCAAAGGGAATATATAGATATAACAGATCAGATATTCGGAAAGGCAGATTGGGATGCCATCACACAAAAGGGATAGCATAAAATTAAATTACGGTTCAGAGGGAAAAGCCCTTAACTACCATGAGGCAGTGAATGAAGCGAGGACACAAAGCCCTGTCTATAAAGTATGGAGCAGCACAGTGATGCTCCTCCCGTTTTTGGGGACAGTCTTTCTTTTATGGTATATAAAAGGAGCATCCATCGATGTGGTGTACTCTGATTATATTAGGCTTATAAACAGCTATCTCCCGGATACTCTGGCAAGAGAAAGCTTTATGGTGCCGGACATACTTACCCGTATCCCGGTCACCTACCTGATAAGATGGTTTAATGTCACCTTTTTATCTTATTCTGTGGACTTTGACAGAGTGCTGGGCATATTGGGAGTGCTCCTCATGATGATTTCCGTGAGCCTCTATATTAGAAGAACGCGGCTCAATGTGTTTTCCGTACTTGCACTTATGGCAGTGGGCTTCAGCCTTAACAAGTGGGAGCTTCTCCTTAATGGTTCGGGCTACCCACATTTCCTGAGCTACGGACTCTTCTTTTATAACTACTATATTCTGGAAAGAGTTTTTACAGGTACCAAAAAGAAATATGACGATGTGCTTCTGACTGTGCTTCCCTATATAGCCCTTCTGGTTGCGGGACCCTACATAGTACAGTACTGTGCAGCTCTTATTACGGTAGCTTTCTACATGCTGGTGATAAAAAACCGGAATGTGGACAGAAGCCGCATCCCTATATATGTTATAACCACAGCCATACCGGTGCTAATGTTTCTGTGGAGCAATTCCATGGCAAGATATGAATACGCAGGAGCCGCTGATGTGACACTTATGGAAGTGCTGACAGAGCAGACCGGCTTCACGGTTCACTTTATACTTAACGGTTTTGCATCTGAAGTGATGGATGGTTCCTGTCTCGAGTCAATGCTGGGACTCGGAGCCATAGACTACAGTGAGATATATCTCACCGGTGCACTTGTGGTTGCAACCTATTTAATAGCATTTATACTGTTCTTCAGGAAAGGCATTTACAGAAAAACAGTATTTCCGCTTATACTTATGGTCAGCGGACTTAGCAGCCATGCACTGGTATTTTTATCGAGGTATATTTTTCTTACAGAAATTTATGCCTGGCAGAGCAGATATTCGCTCCAGTATATGCCGGGAGTCCTTGGGCTCATAATGATCTATGGCCTTCTGTTTACGGACTGGTATGAAAAATATCTTGTATACAGGCATAAAGAGAAAAGAATGGAGCCCGGAAGCAGAAAGAGACGGAGAAGTAATCCCGGAATCCTTTCGCTTGTGTCCCTGTTTTTTGCATTGGCAATCCCGGTTTTGTTTATAGCAGGAACCCTTGTCACCAACAGGGTAGAGATAAACAATATGCCCTATAGGAAGATATACTTTGAATCCATAAGGGAAGCTGCATTAAATGCTGACGATTACACCGATGATGAACTTAATGCGATTTTTGAGTATAATCATGGTGCCAATAAGGT
>CAMOUW010000098.1 GCA_946626755.1 uncultured Clostridia bacterium | reverse complement strand
TACTGGGATATGTTTTTCCGGCGGAATACAGGATGCTTATTGAAAATGACATAGATGCAGTTGTTTTTGATATGGAAACTGCGCTGGAGCTTTCCGATGAGGCTGCCAAGGTGGGAAAAACTGCATACTGTCATATAAAATGTGATACGGGCATGAGGCGTATAGGTTTTGAGCCTGATAATGAAAGTGCGGATATAGTAGAAAAAATAAACGAACTGCCGTATTTAAAGATCAAAGGAATATTTACACATTTTGCGGCATCGGATGAAAAAGACAAAACCTGTGCAAAGAGACAGTTTGACACGTTTAACGAATTTGTTAATATGTGTGAAAAAAGAGGGGTGAGTTTTTCATACAGACATTGTGCCAATTCTGCCGCATCCATAGATATGACTGATACATGTCTGGATATGGTAAGACTCGGTATATCCATGTACGGTATGTACCCTTCTGATGATGTGGACAAATCAAGGGTAAGTCTTACCCAGGCTATGACTCTTAAGGCAAAGGTAGTTATGGTAAAAGATGTTCCTCCCGGTGAAGGCATAAGCTACGGGGGCACATTTGTAACCAAAAACAATACCAGAGTTGCTACGGTATCTATAGGATACGGTGAGGGTTATCCGAGGCGGCTTTCAAACAAGGGTGAGGTGCTGGTTCACGGGAAGAGGGCTCCCATACTTGGAAGGGTCTGTATGGATCAGATCATGATAGATGTCACACACATCCCTGAGACAGTGCGTGGGGATGACGTTATACTGACAGGCAGGGAAGCAGAAGAGTTTATCAGTATAGAAGAGCTTTGTGAAAAAGCACCGGGGGCATTTAATTATGAATTTGTATGTGATATAGGAAAAAGAGTGCCCCGAAGATATTTTTATAAAGGAAGATGTATAGGGATTCATGATAATTTCTATGAAAAATGGGATTTGGACAGGTTTTATTGAAAGGAAAGAAAAATGAAAGAAGAAGTTCCCGAAGATAATCAACAGCAGCGCAGAAAAGGTTTTTTTGCATCACTTGGTAAAAGAATTAAAGAAAACAGTGCTGCGGATGAAGAAATACAGGAAGACGAAGAATTAAAAGATCTGGTTCAGGAAGGTCATGATAACGGAGTCATAGCAGATGATGAGGCGGACATTATAAATAATATAATTGATTTTGCCGAAACGCAGGCGCATGATGTTATGGTGCACCGAACCTCTATATCGGCTGTAGATGAGCAGTCATCCATGAGTGAGGTTTTTGAACAGATCATGAGGGAAGGTTATTCCCGTTATCCGGTTTACAGTGAAAGTCTGGATCAGATTTTAGGTGTTTTTCATATCCGCGATTTTATTAAGATCTATGTACAAAACGAAGGTTTGCGGGATGTACCGTTATCGGATATAGGGGAAAAACTGAAAGAGAAATTCATAACTGAGGCTTACAGTATCCCCGAGACTCAGAGGATCAGCAAAATTTTCAGGGAAATGCAGAGCCGAAAGGTGCATATGGCGATCGTGGTGGACGAGTACGGGCAGACGGCAGGTCTTGTAACCATGGAAGATATCATGGAAGAAATCTTTGGCAATATAGAAGATGAGCATGATAAAGAGGAAGCAGGTATAGTAAGAAGAAACGATGGAAATGAGTTTATCATCGATGGTCTGACTGAACTTGAGGATATTAGTGCTGCTACCGGTATAGATTTCGGTGAGAGTGAGGTTCATACCTTAAATGGTTTTCTTACGGGAAGGCTGGGGCATATTCCGGAAAAGGGAGAAAAGTTTGAATGTGATTTCGGTGGTTTCAGATTCTCTATACTTGAGGTAGACAACAAAATAGTAAAAAAAGCCAGAGCAGTGAAACTGTGATTTTTGCTTTTTTATGGATTGAAAGAGAGGTTTTTTATGAGTGATTACAGGATAGGAACAAAATGTATTCAGAGCGGATGGAGCCCCAAAAACGGTGAACCCAGAGCTTTGCCTATTTATCAGAGTACGACATTTAAATATGAGTCCAGCGATGAGATGGGAGCTCTTTTTGATCTGGAGAAATCAGGATGGTTTTATTCCAGACTTCAAAATCCCACATGCGATTATGTTGCTGCAAAGATTGCGGACATGGAAGGCGGAGTTGCGGGACAGCTGACAAGTTCAGGTCAGGCAGCCAATTTTTATGCCATTTTTAATATCTGCGAGTCCGGAGATCATTTTATAACTTCTGCTGATATTTACGGAGGCACGTATAACCTTTTCAACGTGACCATGCGTAAGTTGGGTATAGAATGTACATTTTTAGGAAATGACGCCACACCTGAGGAGATACAGGCCGCATTTAAACCAAATACAAAATGTATTTTCGGTGAGACCATATCAAATCCTACAGTGAAAATATATGATTTTGAAAAATGGGCGGAGATAGCCCATAAAAATGGTGTTCCTCTTATAATTGATAATACATTTGCCACCCCTGTAAATTGCCGTCCTTTTGAATGGGGAGCTGATATTGTCACCCATTCCACCACTAAGTATCTGGACGGTCATGCCCTCAGCGTGGGAGGATGCATTGTAGACAGCGGCAATTTTGACTGGTCAAAATATCCGGAAAAGTTTCCCGGGCTTACCACGCCCGATGAGTCATATCACGGACTGATCTATACAGAGAAATTCGGAAAGGGTGCTTATATTACGAAGAGTGTTTCACAGCTTATGAGAGATCTCGGATCCATGCAGGCACCTCAAAATGCATTTCTCATTAATGCCGGTATAGAAACACTTCAGTTGCGTATGCAGCGTCATGTGGAAAATGCGCGTAAATGTGCGGATTTCCTTAAGGAAAGCGGACATTTGGCATGGATCAATTTCTCCGAGCTTGAGGATGATCCGTATCATGCACTGCAGCAAAAATATATGCCCGGAGGAACGTGTGGGGTTATGTGCTTTGGACTTAAGGGAGACAGAGCTACTGCCGTTAAATTTATGGACAGCCTGAAAATGATCTCCATAGAAACCCACGTGGCTGATTCTAAAAGCTGTGTATTACACCCTGCTTCACACACACACAGACAGCTTTCCGACGAGCAGTTAAAAGAAGCTGGTATTCAGCCGGATCTTATAAGATTCTCAGTGGGTATAGAAGAAGCAGAGGATATCATAGCAGATCTGGATCAGGCGCTTAAGGCTACATTCGGATAATAAACGGATGATAAATAATTTCTCATTGACAAACAGAGTCATTCATTGATACAATAAACAAAGTCTATTTTAATTTTGGTCAGGAGGTGCATTAGGATATGAGAAGAGCTGTTTTTTCGCTACTGGTTGAAAATTCTTCAGGAGTTCTCAGCAGAGTATCGGGGCTTTTTTCCCGCAGAGGGTACAACATCGATAGTCTCACGGTTGGAGAGACTTTAGATCCGAAGTATTCCAAGATGACGGTCACTGCCACAGGCGATGACGATGTCCTG
>CAMOUW010000097.1 GCA_946626755.1 uncultured Clostridia bacterium | reverse complement strand
CCTCGGGAAGATGCAGGCACAAAAGAGCTTTTGCAAGCCACATGGGAGACTCCGCGCAGGAATATCCCTGAACCAATGGAACAAACGGGCCGTAAAAGCCAAGAGTAGGAACGCCGTTCCACAAAAAGTCATCTCTCTTTAAGAACTGCAAAAGCGAACCTGAGCAAATTCTTCTCGCAACGCCGGGGTCCACACAGCTGTTTTTCATAAGCAGATTCCCGTCAAAAGAGCTGGTGGCCGCATTTCGGTAAATTCCGCTTCTGCCCCACATATTCGTAAAACCGTCCCTGTCAAAAAAGTCAGGGTAGGTCTTCATAAGCTCATTTGAATTTGCTTCAAACTTTGCGGCAATATACGGCTCTTTTTCATAGCCATACCAGTTATTCCAGATAGCCGTATACATGTTAAAGGCCCAGCATGAGTAGTAATCAAAGCTCTGTCCATCCCTGTACCAGCCATCTCCAACGTAGTAATTAAGTATGTTTTGCGCATGGTCTCTCATGATATCCTCATCGATGGGATATCCGTTCATATACAGAAATGCCATGTCCAGCATATTGAAGAGACGCCAGTTCTGGGGAACAGTGTTGGAATGAGCAAAATCCGTCAAGAAACCTGCAATTCTGTCCTTTTCCTCTTTTGTGTATGTGTCCCAGATTTCCTCATGACAAAGCCACAGGCAGATGACAAGAGCTGCTGTCTCAACCGTCTGCTGATAGCAGGCTGTAGGATTGTCACTCTTATCAAGCTCCCTCATATCCGAGTAATTAAGTACATAGTTGTCTGCCCCTTTAGTTACCGCATACAAGACCTGTTTTTTGTAGTAGTCCCTGATGTTTATGTTGTTAAGTGTAAGATCCGGCTCAATATGGATCAGCGGAGCCGATATAAAAAATGATCTGCAAAGTCCCTCAAAGACTTCTGCCTTTTTTCTCCACTCCGGCGCGTCCTTTGAAGGATATGTTACTTCAGTTTCATAGCGCGGCATAACCACCGGCTTTTCAATATCTGAAATATTGTTAAATATCCCCTCCAGCAGGTATTTGGCTGCCTCAATCCAGGATTTTCTGCTCATACCGGTGTAGGGGCTAAGATCATAGTCAGGATATTTATTCTCAAAAACCATATTATCTAATCTCCCTGTAGAATTTGTAATTCTTAATGGGTACGGTTAAAGCCTTTTTCCAATATAACGGCCATTCTCTATTTTACCAGATAAACAATTCTCTGCCTGTAAGCTTCCAGATTGCTTCAATATAGTAATAATCCCCGTAGATAATTGGGAATTCATGATCCTTGTCATGATATGAAGCTGAGCACCTTGTAAGGAGCTCGTCATGCTCCGGATCATAATCGCAATCCAGCTCGTCAAGCGCAGAGAGCATCTTCTCCGCTGCTGCCATGTACTTATCACTCTGAGATACCCCATTTGCTGCAGTAATGCAGTCATTCAGCTTCCCCTCTGTAAGCACCTTAGCCAGTGTTATAAAACCGCAGCTTGCGATGGCTGCTGCTGTAGAATCAATGTACCAGGGCTCATCCGGCTGGTCAAAGTCCACAGGAATAAGGCCGTCTTTGGGGATTCTTTCTGCAAATCTGTCTGCAACCTTTATTGCTGTCTCAAGATATTTCCTGTCACCTGTATGAATATAGCTTAAGGTAAAGCCGTATAACGCCCAGGTCTGTCCTCTGGTCCAGGATGAACCTTCGCCGTAGCCCTGTCCGCCGTAGTCTCTGTCAAACTCACCTGTAGCGGGGTTAAAGCCCACAATGTGGCGCACCGATCCGTCTTCTCTTATAAAGTTTTTCATCGCCGTATCAGCATGAGCTACAGCAATAGCCTTAAATCTGGGATCTCCCAGTTCCTCCGATGCCCAGTACAAAAGAGGCAGATTCATCATGCAGTCGATGATCGCCCAGCCTGTGGTATCTCTGTCATCGCCCCAGTCGTTCCAGGCTCTTATGAAGTTTCCGTTCATATTAAAGCGCCCTGCGAGATTTGCAGCTGCAAGAAGCGCTCTGTTCTTTGACTCTTTTGTCTTGAATAATCTGTAATTTGCCACTGATGTGGGAAGCCATCTAAATCCTGCATCATGGTCCATTCCGTTGTAGTCCATAAAGACCGCATCCAGCTTATCTTCCAGCTCCTTAGCGCAGTCTTTGAACAATTCATCTTTCGTCGCATTGTAAAGCTGCCACAAAGTTCCGCCGTAAAATCCGTTTGTCCACCAGCAGATATCCTTTTTATCCGACCTGTCATCAAAGACATGGTTCTTTGCGGTGTAAGGAATTTTTCCCCGGTTCCTTTCCACCACTGCTCTTTCTTTCTTAATTATCTTTTCTGCGATTTCTTCCCAATTCTTCCCCATTTTCTTTTACCTTTCCCATTTTATAAGTTTGTTTGCAGACCCACAAAATCCGCAGTCCTCAGCACATACAAATTTCAACAGTTAATTCCGGCACACCGTACTATGCAAAGAAAAACTCAAGCTTCCCCTCAGGTGAGCCTTTTATCAGTATGCGATATACCTCATGTTTCCAGGCTTTACTTAGCCTCTCGTCAGTTACCGGATAAGTTTCAATCATCTCTCTGTCAGTGATACTCTCAAATCCCCGAACTTTAATTGTTCCGACGTCTTTAACTTCTATTTCACAAAGGCCGTCCACTTCATTAGCCACAGGCTTTTCATAGGACATAAGGCTTACGTATACAGACAGATCACTGTCATACTCATCTTTCACACTAACGCCCTCACCTTTTATGAGCTCTATGGTCCTTTTATAGTTCTTTACCCTCTTGTCGTCGTAAGCACCTGCTATGTCCATGGAAAGCACAGCTTTCTTATTCTCCAGAATGCACTCCACATCCGCAGCGGCAAACTCTGCTCCATCCTTTTGAAGCACTAAGTCCCGGTTATATACGTCTTTTTCCGGCTCTTTTCCAAAAATCACTCCATCTGCCGCAAAGGTAGGCAGGTTGTGGAACTGCGACTGCATGGTCCACAGCTCATACCTCTTATCCGAGAATGTTTTGCGGGTATAGGTGCCGACTCCCAGGTCGATAATGAACGGCTTTCCGTTTTTATACAGGGTAAAAGAGCCGACGTCGTTGTGATTGTGACTGTCTGCGTTGTTTCCAGCCTTAGCCGCCAGCACAAAAGTTTCGTCCCTGGCCACCATCAGGCCCACACTGTCAAACCATGAATCCTCAGGAAGCTTGTTGCTCTTTGGATACTTCATCATCTCGTCATAGCTAAAGGCCTGCATGACATGGTAAAAGAGATTGATCTCGTCCTCGATGAGCTTTTCAGATTCAGATTCATTTCTGAAATCCTCTGCAGCAAAGCTTGACAGAGCCTCGCCACCTATAGCCTTTCCAAAAAGGAACTCTCTGGCACTTCGTCTTCCCGCCATGGCACTGCAGTCGGCGAAGTTAATATAATAACCGCCGCCCACATACATCTTCACAATATAGTTTGCTATGTTTCTTATCTTGCTTTCCCGGAAAATTCTATCAAAATTCACGTTTTTCTTGCCTGAATTCTTGTCGGTTGCAAGCGCAAAATTCATGATTTCAAGGCAGCCAAAAAGGCAAAGTCCCGCATGGGAATAATACCCTGCGCCTTCGCTGCAGCCTCC
>CAMOUW010000096.1 GCA_946626755.1 uncultured Clostridia bacterium | reverse complement strand
AGTCCTTGTTATAGAAATCTATGGAACGAACGATTCCGAGACCGTTGGTTAAAACGCCAAACTTATAGGTATAGCAGAAGTGACCGTTAATGTATTGTTGCTTTACTTCATGATTTGAGGCTGCTGATGCGGGCATTGAAGCATAAGCGGCCTTGTAAGGATCATAGGAATCATCAAAGTCATTTGCCTTTACACAATCTTTAAGTTGTTTAATGATGCGATTAGCATATTTAGGATTGTTCTCAGTTGAGGCGCGACCTTACATCTGAACTGGTGGCTGAGCGTGCAGGGATAAGCAGGTCTTCTTTATGGAAGGTGGGGTCCGGAAATCCTGCTGTTGCCATGGGGATATATGCCGCGGTGCTTCATGCGTTGAACGATATGGACAAGGATTTGCTTCTTATCGCTAAAGATGACGAGCTGGGTAGACATTTACAGGATATGAATCTTATGACGAGAAAGCGTGCGTCAAGGAGGAAAGCATGACGGGGGGAGCACAGAAAAACACAGGCTGGCGATTATCATGAATCCCGTGCCGTACGGCAACGAGTTATCGTTAAATGTGGATGATACGGATAATTCGATAGATATTGAACTTGCGATTTCGGTTGCGCCGCGTTTCGGGATTGCTGAATCACAGGCGAAAAAAGAGGCTATGGAAATAACCGGAACGGTTAAAGATAAATGGGAAAAAACTGCGACGGGATACGGCCTTTCACGCAGTCAGATAGAGGAAATGCAGCCGGCATTTGGATTGGGAAAATAATGCTTGGATTGCTGAATTACGAAGCATGCAAAAATAAACTTTTGTTGAATGGGTTTATCCGATTCAAAATATAATATTCTTCCGATTCAATGTTGATTTTTTCTCCGATTGGCTATGGATTTGGGATGTGTCCTTTTTGGGGCACGTTTTTTTTTATACTCTGTTTGTAAAGGTATTTAATATGTTGTGAGGTCTGTGCCGGTTAAAGATCACAGACCGATACCGGATAGAAAAAGAGATTTGTACATAACGGAGGGAAAAGTCATGTTATTTTATGAAGTAAAGACAGAGATCATTCCTGACAAGGATTACTTTGAATCATTTTATGAAGATCAGAAGAAAAAAGGTTATTCTAATGATCTGTACAATGAAATCGAAGAGATCATTAGCCTGGAAGCTCTAAGGATATGGGAAGAAAATAAAAAAGGATGCTTCATTTATTTTGGAGGAAATAATCACAGGTACAGGGGTGAAATAAGTTATTCAAGTAAAAATAAAAAAAAAGCAATAAGCCTCTATGCATTAGCACACGTTCCTGATGATCTCAATGCTGCATTTGAGACTTTACGTTCAAGTGTTGATAAATACTGTACCCTGAGTATTAAAAAAATGAAAGAAATAACTTTATCAAGAGGTGTAGAAGCTTTGCATTTCGGAGACTATACACCCGACGAAATTGAAGAAGAAATTCTGAGTGCATTTAATATCACTTACAAGAAGAATCACAGGAATTGGCTAAAAGCGGTAGAATACATCACGGAAACAGAGAATACATTACTTTCTGAGTTTGAAAGCCGTGCCCGTGATATTCTTTGTGAGAAGACTCTTATACCGGAATTACGTCGTATTTTCAAAAAGAAGAATTCCCCACATGTTACCGGAATTCCTGTACAATATATGCTTTGCATACAAAACAAAGATGTAAGGGATAAGGTCACGGAGATAATTAACGAGGCACTTCTTGTAAACCACAGGCTTTCAAATGCAAGAGGTTGTAACATAGTCTTGGATAACGTTGGAGAATTGTTCGGTCCCTCATATGAGACTATACTTGAAGAAATAAAAATGGTATATAAAAACAGTGCAGGCAGTTTTGTAAATGTGGATTACACAAAAAGTGAATATGATGATAAGAGCAACGCTAAGAAAAAAGATTTTATTTCCCCGGAAGACTTATGTAAGTGTATCAGAGAGTTCAGGAATACAGTTCAGTCCTGCATCTGTATACCGTGTGAATCTGCAAAGACGGAAACTACATTTATGGAATATATGGGTGACATCCCGGTGGTGAAGATAACAGATGACCTTGTGAAGAAAGAGAAAGCGGTGGAACATTTACAGCGACTTGCCCAAAAGCGTAATGTCGAAACGGATGATGAGTTGTTTAAGGAACTTGAAAAACACGCAGATAACTTCAGGGGATCAGAGTTAAATGATATTTTTGAAAAGTGGTACGGAAAGTATATGAAAACCAAGGTCTATCCCCAGTATGCAAACATTTACACGGCTGAGAAGACTCTGGCTGAAAAAGAGCCTGAGGGTAATGCTTATGAGAAACTGAAGAAAATGACCGGACTGGAAGAGGCAAAGAAGGTCATAGACCAGGCGATTGATTATTTTAAAGCACAGAAGATTTTTAAGGACAGGGGAATGAAGGCAGACCGGCCTGCAATGCATATGATATTTACCGGTAACCCGGGAACGGCTAAAACAACGGTAGCAAGGCTGTTTGCCAGGATTTTGAAAGATAACGGCATTCTGTCCGTGGGGGATCTGTATGAATTGGGGCGTTCGGATCTGGTGGGACAGTACGTAGGCTGGACTGCACCTACGGTAAAGCGAAGATTTAAAGAAGCCCGGGGTAGTGTGCTTTTTATAGATGAGGCTTATTCTCTGGTGGATGACAAGGAAGGGCTGTTTGGGGATGAGGCTATAAATACCATCGTCCAGGAAATGGAGAATAACCGTGAAGATATGGTAGTTATATTTGCAGGGTATCCTGATAAGATGAAGGAGTTTGTGGACAGAAACCCCGGACTTAAATCAAGAATCGCTTTCCATGTGCCTTTTGATGATTATAATGCCGGGGAACTTTATGAGATTGCAGGGCTTTTGGCAGAAGATTCCGGAGTAGTGCTGGATTCCGGGGTGAAAGACAGACTTTTGCCAATATTTGAAAAAGCACTGAAGAATAATGATTTTGGTAATGGTCGATTTGTAAGAAATCTGATAGAAAAAGCGAAGATGAAGCAGGCACACCGGCTTGTTCATAGTGATGTGGAAAATGTTACTAGTGCGGATGTGAAAACATTGCTTGCTGAGGACTTTGAGGAGCCGGTAGTGACCGGGGATACAGATAAAAATGTTATAGGATTTGCAGTGTAAATATGATGGAAAAGCGTGGCGCCCCCCGGCTGAGGGTGACCGCCGTATAAAAGCGACTTTGACGAATCTGGATGCTGATGAGAGATCCCCGGGAAGCCCTATGCCGCCCATACCGCGGCTGTAGGCATCCAGATCCGGGTCCTTTGCAAAAGTGTTTTTTTGCTGGTTCGGTGGATTGTGCATATAGTTATTCAGAAGGATAGATTCTATATTATCTGACTGTTAAAAAAAGGATGAGTCTAAAATGGCGCATCCGTTTTTTTATACTCTAGATGTAAAGAAAAAGGATATGCAAAGGAGGTAACCGCCATGATGAATACAGCAGCAATATTTACAGTAAAGACAGGATCATTTGATTCATGTAAATGTAACGACGGCTTCGAAACAGATCGTCTTGTACTCCGCCCGTCTTCAAACAGCAGGGATCTGGAAGAATACCACAGACACCTTACCACTGAAGGAGATTTCTTCTTCCAGTACGGCATGGAGATGACTGACGAGCTTCTTGCACAGGCTG
>CAMOUW010000095.1 GCA_946626755.1 uncultured Clostridia bacterium | reverse complement strand
AACCTTATCGTACCTGCATGATGCCAAAACTCCACTCACAGAAGGTACATAAGCTTGCTGCTGTTCTGCTTTTCTGAAACTGTACGCCTGAAGTACAGGTTAAAAGTCACAATAATATTATCAGTTGAAAGTCTCATTTAGAGGAACAAAAAACACCGTGCCTTTAAAGACACGGTGCCTGATATGATATTTCCGAAACACTATCCCTCATCCGGATAGCCGCACTTGCTCATAACTTTTCATAAAATTGTATGCTCTGAAAAATTACGATTACTCTACAATGTCAACATCCACATAGATATCTTCCTTTGTAGAGGCTGCCTTTACGACTGAGCGGATTGCCTTGGCGATCCGGCCCTGTCTGCCTATGACCTTCCCCATATCGGACGGAGCCACTTTAAGCTCCACGGTCACATGGTTCCCGTCCCTCGTTTCAGTGACAACAACTTCATCGGGCTTTTCTACGAGAGCCTTGGCAATAACTTCTACCAATTCCTTCATAAGCACCTCTTATTTTTCGATATTTGCCACCTTAAAAAGCTTTCCTACTACTTCTGTAGGCTGAGCGCCGTTATTTAACCACTTCTTAGCCTTCTCCTCATCGATCTTGAATGTTGAAGGCTCTGTGTTGGGATCATATGTACCGATCTCGTCGATAACCTTTCCGTCACGAGCGTTACGAGAATCTGCTACCACGATTCTGTAAAGAGGGTTCTTCTTCTTACCCATTCTTGTCAATCTGATCTTAACTGCCATTTTCTTTTCCTCCGAAAAAATATTTTTTTGTTTTTTATATTTGTATCTATCTCAGACGATTCATTTATCAGTCCTAAATAGTTACATTCTTAAAATACATACTACCGAAAGCCTGCCCGCAGCCTTAAACTAAAAGCGTCTCCTGCGCCCTCCCGGGAAACCACCTCCCGGAAAACCGCCACCCATGGGGAAGCCGCCTTTTCCCATGCCCTTCATCATACCGGGCATCTGCTTCATCATCTTCTGTGTCTGTTCAAACTGCTTTATAAAGCGGTTTACCACTGCTATATCCAGTCCCGCACCTGCGGCTATACGCCTCTTGCGCCTGGGATTTAAGAGCTTGGGATTTGCCCGCTCTTCAGGTGTCATGGAAAGCACTATCGCCTCAGTCTGCTTTAACTGCTTTTCATTTACCACGCTGTCCAGCTCATCCTGGGATATTGACATACCCGGAAGCATCTTTAATATGGAAGAAATGCCGCCCATATTACGCATCTGCTTCATGGACTCAAGGTAATCATTAAAATCAAACTTCCCCTTCTTCAGGCGTCCGGCCATTTCCTTACCGGTCTCTTCGTCTATATCGATATTTTCTTTGGCTTTCTCGATAAGAGTGAGCACATCACCCATTCCGAGAATACGGCTTGCCATTCTGTCCGGATAGAACTGTTCAAGATCTGACAGCTTCTCTCCCATACCGACATAGAGTATGGGCTTACCAGTAACAGCCTTTACGGAAAGAGCCGCACCACCTCTGGTATCGCCATCCATCTTGGTAAGTACGATACCGGTAACACCTACCTTTTCATCAAATTCCTTTGCCACATTTACGGCATCCTGACCGGTCATGGCATCGATGACAAGCAGCGTGTTATGTACTTCAACCCGCTTTTTGATCTCACATAGCTCTTCCATCATGGACTCGTCTATGTGGAGACGGCCTGCTGTATCAAGTATCACATCACTGAAGCCATTCTTTGAAGCATGTTCTATGGCAGCCGCGGCAATATCGGCTGGCTTATGGTCTGTTCCCATGGAAAAGACTTCTATTCCCATCTTCTCGCCGTTTATCTTTAACTGGTCTATTGCCGCCGGTCTGTATACATCACAGGCAACAAGCAGAGGCTTCCTACCCTTATTGTTCTTAAGCTTGCCGGCGATCTTTGCCGTGGTGGTAGTCTTACCTGCGCCCTGAAGACCGCTCATCATGATTACGGTAATGGCTTTGCCGGGCTGAAAACTGATTTCCGTAGTCTCAGAGCCCATAAGGGCCACCAGCTCGTCATTTACAATATTTACAACCATCTGGGCCGGATTGAGTCCGTTTAAGACTTCACTTCCCACAGCCTTTTCTTCCACGGAGGCAACAAACTGCTTAACCACCTTGAAATTGACATCAGCTTCTAAAAGTGCCATGCGCACTTCCTTCATTGAAGCCTTTACATCAGCTTCGGTAAGCGTACCCTTGCCACGGAGGTTCTTGAATATATTCTGTAATTTTTCGCTAAGGCTTTCAAATGCCATATACTCACCCTGAGTGCATCCTTATTTCTAAATTTCTAATATCTCATTTCGAATTTCGTATTTCAAATACTGTTTCGAAATTTATTATCCCGAGTATCTTATTTCGGGTATCATTGTCTGTCATGCATGCTGCATCTGATCGCTCTATAGCTCGTCTATTATCTCATCCACAAGTTTCCTGTCGTCCTCAGATGAAAGCTTTTCTTTAAGCTGCTTAAGTCTCCCCCTGTTTCTGTTAAACCTGGCTATGAGCTGAAGCTTTTCTTCATACTCCATAAGAGTCTTATCACAGCGCTTAATGATATCGTGTACTGCCTGTCTCGAAACATTCTCCTGTTCCGCTATCTCCGAAAGGGACAGGTTGTCATATGCATTCGCTTCATATATGGCCTGCTGATGCTCCGTCAGAAGAGGTCCGTAAAAATCATAAAGCAGACCGCGCTCAACTATTTTTTCCATAACAGACTCAATTATACTGAAAAAAAGCTGTCTGTCAAGTATTTTTTCTTTACAGTCTGTCTATTACAGTCTTCAGACCGGAACGGTCAAAAATAATTGTGATTTCATTTCGTTTTCCTTGCAAGGGTATTCTTATTTTTGTATAATTTTACTAATTGGGTGCTTTCCCAAAAACTAAATTTAAAAGGAGAGAAAGGTATGAAATTCGGACATTTTGATGACGCCAACAGGGAATATGTCATCACAACCCCCAGGACTCCATATCCGTGGATCAACTATCTGGGAACTCAGGGGTTCTTTTCACTGATTTCAAACACTGCAGGAGGTTATTCTTTCTATAAAGATGCCCGTCTCCGCAGGATCACGCGTTACCGCTACAACAATGTACCCATAGATATGGGCGGCCGTTATTTCTATATTAATGATAACGGCACAATATGGAATCCCGGCTGGTCACCCGTTAAGACGGAGCTTGACGAGTATGAGTGCCGCCACGGTATGGGATATACCATCATTACAGGTAAGAAGGCTGACCTCAAGGCACAGGTTACTTTCTTCGTTCCCCAGGATTTCTCAGGCGAGGTTCAGCAGGTTGTCCTTACCAACGAAGGCTCATCCGAAAAGTCATTCTCACTCTTCTCCTTTGCCGAGTGGTGTCTTTGGGATGCTCAGGATGACTCCAACAATTTCCAGCGTAACTTCTCTACCGGCCGTGTAGAAGTAGACGGTTCTGTTATCTATCATAAGACAGAGTACAGAGACCGCCGCGACCACTACGCATTCTACTCCGTAAACGACAGCATTGACGGATATGATACTGACAGGGATTCCTTCATAGGCCTCTACAATGGCTTCAACAATCCCGAAGCTGTACTGGCTGACAAGGCTACCGATTCGTTTGCAGATGGCTGGGCTCCTATCGCTTCTCATTTCAAGAAGATCACACTTAA
>CAMOUW010000094.1 GCA_946626755.1 uncultured Clostridia bacterium | reverse complement strand
CGAAGTAAAAGGAGTGGCGGCAGAGCTTCTTAAAGTGGTATACACATCCCAGACCGGAGACTTTGTAACCGCGGTGGATGAAGAGCGGATAATCCTTGTTAAATCCTTTGAGAAAAAGCCCGAACCGGAAGACCTTGAAGAGATAGCCCGGACAGTGGTATCACTTATCAACACCGAAGCTATGACCAACGCCAGAGTTGCATACGGCAATCCCGTTTCGGAACTTAAAGATGTATCCAAATCATACAAAGAAGGTAAAATGGCTCTCGAAGTATGCGGCATCTTTTATGAGGAGAAAAATGTCGCAGCTTATTCCGCACTGGGAATAGGAAGGCTGATTTACCAGCTTCCCGTCAATCTTTGCGAGATGTTCATAGACGAAGTATTTGGCGGCGGTATCCCTCCCGAACTGGACGAGGAGACCATCGCGATGATCGGCAAATTTCTTGAGAATAATCTTAACGTATCGCAGACATCCGAGCAGCTTTACATGCACAGGCACACCATCCTCTACAGGCTCGATAAAGTGCAGAAAGCAACCGGACTTAACCTTCGTGAATTTGAAGACGCCCTTACATTCCGCATTGCCATGATGGTAGAAAAATACCTTAGCAGAATGAAAAATCATGATGCGGAATAAAGGGATAAACAAAACAATATAAAATCATCCTCTCTGAGGAAGACGCCTGCACAGTTCACCCAGCGCCCTCACGGCACATGGAGCATCTGCTTAGTGCTGCTTCGTTCCCGACCTGACACGGTTCACAGCGTCGCATTGCGCGAGACCAGATTTCGTGTCACAGACGTATTCCTCAGAAAGGATGATTTTTTTGTAAGGTTTATTCTAAAGTAAAAGAAAGACACTGTCAAGAAAAAAGTACCATAAAAGAACCGTTTGTGCTATTATGTTAAAAAAGAAATCAGGAGGTAAAACATGGCTGATAACAATAATCTCGGAAACGAATGGAAAAACACAGTATACAATCTCGGAGAAGCTTTCTTTGAGCTGGGAAGAACCGTTATTCATTCCGTTAAAAAAGGCGTTGACGTTGCATACGATTATATGAATGAAAAAGAAGATGACAAAAAGAAAAAGAGCTCATCGAAAAAGCATTCAACATCTTCAGACGAACCTGAGAAAGTGGACGGAATAATCATAGAAGAATAAAACATATAAAGAAAAAATATAAAGCAAAATACAAGGCAAAATACAAAGCAAGATATATAAAGCAAATTCTATAAGAATGATCATAATAGAATAGAGGATATGCGCCATGAATAAGAAAGGTCTGACGGCATCTGCCGTCAAACTGATCGCACTGATCTGTATGATCTTGGATCACTTCGCGGCTTCTGTGTACCAGGGCCTGATCCTGTCCCGCAAGCTGTCATCAGGCATCACTTTTATGGACAGTTTTGTGATCTACGACAAAGCATTTTCATCTCCGGAAGGCATCGCCTACCTGATAATGAGAATGATCGGAAGGATAAGCTTCCCCATATACTGCTTTTTTATAGTTGAAGGATATAAGCATACAAAGAGCAGATTAAAATATCTGATACGTCTGCTTGTATTTGCGGTAATTTCCGAAGTACCCTTTGATATGGCAATATTCGGATCATTTTTTTATCCTCATTATCAGAATGTTTACTTTACGCTTGCAATAGGCCTTGCAATGATATGGGGAATAGATGAACTCACATCACGTGAGCTTCGCAGACCATTAAATATACTGTTGATGATCGGCGCCTGCATCACTTCTTCGTTCGTGCTTGCAGGAATGCTTATGAGATTCGGCCTGTCCTTCTTCGCTTCTGCCATTGATGAAATGTCAAATGATGAGAGGCAGCGGATCGTTTCCACAGTGTTTGTCTCACTGTGGATATTAGTAGCTTTAACGGTTCTTGTGATGCTCCTTTTAGTGAGAAGATCAAACAGGGAGCGATTCATAAAGATGTCAAAGATCATCGCCGTTACCGGGCTCGCCTGTATCCTTGCGGACCAGTCTGATGTGCTCGGAAGTATGAGCGATTACGGCGCAATGGGGATCATCACGATCCTTATCCTCTACCTGCTCCGTGAGAGGAAAACCCTGTCATCAGTGTGGGCATGTGCATTTTTGTCGATATCGCAGTTTTCCGAGATAACCGGTTTTGCAGCGGTACCTCTGATACGCGCCTATAACGGAGAAAGAGGAAACTACAATAAATACATTTTCTATGTTTTATATCCCGCGCACCTTTTGATATTAGGGCTTGCAATGATTTTTATCGGAATAACACCATTCGGATAAAAAATATCGGAAAAAATACAAAAAGATATCAACTCGGAGGAAGAAATGTTAGTTCAAAAATATAAGGATATGCTCTCGGGAAAATCAGTTATAAGAGAGCTTTCGGAATTTGCAACAGCCAGAGGAAAAGAGATCGGATACGAGAACGTATTTGATTACAGTCTGGGGAATCCCAGTGTACCCGTTCCGCAGGAATTTACCGACACCATGATAAAGCTTCTGCAGACTATGGACACCCAGTCACTTCACGGATACAGCCCCTCGCTCAGCATTCCTTCCGTAAGAGAAAAAGTGGCTGCCTCACTTGAAAGAAGATTTGGGATCCCATACAAAAAGGAGCACGTTTTTATGACAAGCGGAGCAGCGGGAGCCATTGCGCATGCAGTGAGACTTGTCACAGTTCCGGGTGATGAGATTCTTACATTTGCTCCTTTCTTCCCGGAGTATCATCCCTATGTTGATCTGAGCGGAGCAGTGCTGAAAGTAGTACCTCCCGAGTACGAGAATTTCCAGATCAATTTTGAAAAAGCGGAAGAAATGATGACGGAAAAAGTGATGGCTGTTCTTGTTAACACACCCAACAATCCTACAGGTGTAGTTTACTCCGAAGAGACATTAAAAAAGCTTTCCGCACTCATGACCAAAAAATCAAAAGAGTACGGACACCCCATCTATCTTATCACCGATGAGCCTTACAGAGAGATCGTATTCGGAGGCATAGATGCAGCCTGTGTTTCAAAGTATTACGATAATTCTCTCATGTGTTATTCCTTCTCAAAATCGCTTTCGATACCCGGTGAACGTATCGGATATCTTGCGGTAAATCCCGCATGCGAAGAGGCGGAAACACTGATCAATATGTGCGGTCAGATATCAAGAGGTATCGGCCACAACTGCCCTTCATCCATCATACAGCTTGCGGTCGGTGAGTGCGTAGACATGACAGCTGACTTAAGCGTGTATGAAAAAAATATGAATCTAATCTACAATGAATTAAAAGATCTCGGTATAAAAGTAGTTAAGCCCGACGGAACGTTTTATATCTTTCCGAAGGCACCGGAAGATGATGCAAAAGCATTTTCAAAAAAGGCATTAAAGTATGATCTTATACTGGTTCCCGCCGACACCTTCGGAGCACCGGGATACTTCAGAATGGCCTACTGCATCGACACCGAAAAAGTAGAAAGATCACTTCCCGTTTTAAGGAAATTCATAAAAGAAAATTATTAAAAACAGGAATAAAAAACAAATAAAAAAACTACTCAAAAAATCATAAAAAACTGAGCGATTTTTTTTATAAAGATTTATATTTTAAACGTAAAAAATTAAAACACAAAAAAATATAGAAGAAAATTTAAAAAATATTTTGTCAAAAGTTGACAATTGACAAAAAAGGGGTTACTATTTCAATGTTATAAATTCAAATTATGTAACCAAAAAAACTTTTTTTATCTTACGTTTTAAAGAAGGGAGATGTCATTATGGCAGAGACCAAGAAACCTGTAGCAACTGCTACACCCGCAACAGAAGTTAAGGCTGAAGCCGCAGCACCTAAGGCTGCAGAAAAGGCACCTGCAAAGAAGGCAGCAGC
>CAMOUW010000093.1 GCA_946626755.1 uncultured Clostridia bacterium | reverse complement strand
ATGTACGTGTAGCTCAGCTGGATAGAGCGTCTGGCTACGGACCAGAAGGTCGAGGGTTCGAATCCTTTCACGTACACTCACACAGATCCACGTTTGTGGGTCTTTTTTTGTTAATAGAACTTAAAATTATGGTGCATAAAAAACTTTAAATAAGCGTTTATGATTTAACCAGGGAGGTAAATCATGGCAGATATTTTCAGAATTACTGCCCCGTGTCATTTTGGAATGGAAGCTGTTTTAAAACGGGAAATATACGACCTTGGATATGAGATAGACGAGGTAGACAACGGAAGAGTTACATTTACCGGAGATGGAGAGGCAATAGCCAGAGCCAATATCGGTCTCAGAACAACTGAAAGAGTGCTTATAAACGCAGGGCAGTTTGAAGCTTATTCATTTACTGATTTGTTTGATAAAACCTATGAGATCCCGTGGGATAAATATATTCCGGCAGATGCGTCTTTTCCTGTTGTAAAGGCAACTTCTGTGAACAGTAAACTTTTCAGCACGAGAGATATTCAGTCTATCGTAAAGAAGGCTGTAGCTGAGAAATTAAAAAAATCCCATAAGGTATCAAATCTTGCCGAAACGGGTGTGACTTATCCGATTCGGGTAAATATTATAAAAGACAGGGTTCTTATAGGTATAGATACATCGGGAGTGTCTCTTCATAAAAGGGGTTACAGACAAATTTCCGGTGAGGCTCCTATTTCGGAAACCCTTGCTGCGGCTATTATTCTTCTTACACCATGGAGAAAGGGACGAACTCTAGTAGATCCTTTTTGTGGAAGCGGTACATTTGCCATAGAAGCTGCTATGATAGCTGCCGGTATTGCTCCGGGCTTAAACAGGGAATTTACCTCTATGGAATGGGAAAATATCGTTCCGAAGAAAACCTGGTATGATGTTTTTGATGAACTTAGAGATCAGGTAAATTTTGAATCCGACTCTGATATTCAGGCATATGACATTGATGAAAATGTGCTTAAAAAAGCCCGTCTGGCTGCTAAAGAAGCAGGTGTAGAGGGAATGATACATTTTCAAAGACGTGATGTTAAAGATCTCAGTCATCCCAAAAAATACGGATTTTTAATAACCAATCCTCCTTATGGTGAGCGGTTGGAAGATAAAGAAAAACTGCCGGCTATTTATTCATCTCTCGGAAATGCTTTTAACAGACTGGACAGCTGGTCGGCCTATGTTATTACTCCTTACGAAGGAATAGAAAAAGATTTCGGGCGTAAAGCAACCAAAAAAAGAAAGCTCTATAATGGTATGATAAAAACAGATTTGTATGCCTTTGAAGGACCAAGACCACCGAAAAAGCAAAGAAATGAGCAGTGAAGGAGAAACTATGAAGCAGATCATATTAGCTACAAACAATTCAAATAAAGTGCGGGAAATACGTCAGATGCTTCAGAATGCAGAGATAGAGGTTATTCCATTAATGGAGGCGGGGATAGAAGCAGATGTGGAAGAAACAGGAAGCACATTTAAGGAAAATGCATACCTGAAGGCTTCTGAAATATGCAGATTGACAAATAAGCCAGTATTGGCCGATGACTCCGGTCTTGAGGTGGATTTCCTTGACGGGGCGCCGGGTATTTATTCTTCCAGATTTATGGGTGAGGATACACCTTATACAGAAAAAAACAGAGCAATAATAGAAAAACTTGACGGAGTTGAGGATGAAAAAAGAGGTGCAGGTTTTGTTTGTGTAATGTCTCTTGTTTTTCCTGACGGAAGAGAATTTTTTACCCGTGGCGAAATGAGAGGCATAATAGCCCGTGAGCCGGCAGGAGAAAACGGATTCGGATATGACCCTATAGTATATATTCCTGAAATGGGTTGTACATCTGCACAATTGGCACCTGAGAAAAAAAATGAGATCAGTCACAGGGGCGAGGCGTTAAGGCCAATGATTCAGATCATTTTGGAAAATATGTAACGGAGAATATGTAAATGAAAATATATATAACCAAAATAGAACCGGCAGACAGAGATGAATTTTTAGATAAGTCTGTTCCCCTGCTTTCTGAGGAAAGAAGAAGAAAGACTGAAAGTTTTCTCTCGAAAGAGGACAAGGTAACATCGGCAGCGGCCGAACTGCTTCTGGGTTTTGCTGTTTATGAATATCTCCTGGGTAAAAAGGGAGATAACATTGATGTTTTTTCAAGAAAGGACATAAGAGAAAATACCGGAGTGCTTTTAAGACCTGTAGTTTGGCGAAAGCTTATATCGGGTGATCTGGCATTACCCTATACTATATCTTACAAAGAAAAGGGAAAGCCTTATTTTGTGGAGGACGGTTCACCGGAATTTAACCTGTCCCACTCGGGAAATGTAGTGACCCTTGCTGTAAGCAACATGCCGGTGGGTATAGATGTAGAAAAGAAAAGAAATATATCCGGCGCTGTTATAAAAAAAGCCTTCAGTGAAAGTGATATTGAATGGATATATTCAGGCAAGAATGATGATGAGGTGCGAAATCGTTTTCTTCGTGCATGGACTTTAAAAGAAGCATACCAGAAAATGCAGGGAGAGTCTGTATTTACCGGAGAACTTACCAAGGATCTTTTTAATGGTGACACAGGAGAAATATCTGAAAGAATAATAAATGATTGTACCGTTTTTGAAGAAATGTATGATATGTATACAATAACAGCTATCAGAAAAAAGTAACCAAAAAACGAATGTGATATTTTTTCACATTCGTTTTTTTGGTTATACGGTTTCGCCGCGTTTTTTTGTATCTATGTACGTAACTGCAGACAATGCTGCTACATTTCCTTCGCCTGCGGCCTTGACATACTGGTAAGGAGTACCGGTGACGTCACCACAGGCAAACAGCCCCTTTATATTGGTGGCCATGTTGCGATCCACTTTTACGTGGTTGTTATCCATCTCTATGCCCTTTATGAGATGATCGGGGGCAACACTTTCTCTTAGAATGAAGATCCCATCCACTTCAAGATGTCCGTCCTCAGTTTCAAGGGCCTCCACCTTATCCTCTCCTACAATATCCAAAGGCGTAGTATGTAAAACTTCAATAGAATCTTTTACATGTACTTCGCCTTCATACATGGGAATGTAATATACTTTTTTAGCATATTCGGCAAGGAAATCAGCCTCTGCTTCTTCTTTGGGATCATGGGCTATAACTACAGCTGTTTTACCCGGATAAAGAGCTGCATCACAGGTGGCGCAATAGCTGACGCCTTTTCCGAGGTGCTCATCCTCTCCTTTAAAATGCTTTTCGGAAACAACGCCGGTAGCCAGAATAACGGTATCAGTCTGGTACATATTCTGCCCGGACTGAACTGCAAGAAAATCGCCCATATCATAAATCATATTGGCGTGAGCATCTGTTATCTCTATGCCAAGATTGTCCAGATGATCCCAGAAGGCTTTTGCAAGTCCCGGACCGTCTATTTCGGGAAGTCCGGGGTAGTTGTGTATGGTGTGGGATTTTGCGACCTTAGGACTAAGATCTTTTTGGCCGAGTACTAAAATGTTTTTCTTTCTGATCTTTGCGGTAATGGCCGCGGAAATGGCTGCGGGACCGCTTCCGATAATGACTATATCATAATCTGACATATTTTATGTCCCCCTTTGATAAATTTATAAATACTATCGTTCAGTATAACATAAAAAGTCCGAATGGGGGATATTCCTAAAAAATTAAACAATAAAATTATTGAAGAAATTATAAAAAAATAGTAAAATTCAATTAGGTTATTCCAAAGCATTTACAAGGCTTGCGGAACATTTACCCGTAACGAAAAACACGTATTTTGATAGTATCTATCAGAAAGGGGAACGCGGTATGTATGGAGAAGAAAACACAGGTTACAAGCCTGATTGGCGGTATGATATGACTGGCGGGGGGGTAAAGAAGAAAATGGCAGCTGAAGATGTGGCGGCATCTGAGGTAAAGGCAGAGGAAGTGACAAAAGAAGCAGTGAAGTCTGCAGGAACCGGTGTGTATGACGACTGGTGGCCTTATGATATGTCAGGCAGAAGCAAAAAGGCAGCTAAGGAAGAGGTGTCTGTAGCAGAAGAGTCAGCTCCTGAAGCAGCTGAAACAGTACAGGAGACGGTTACTGAAGCAGAGCCTGAGAAGGCAACAGGAGACGACTGGTGGCCTTATGATATGTCAGGCGGAAGCAAAAAGGC
>CAMOUW010000092.1 GCA_946626755.1 uncultured Clostridia bacterium | reverse complement strand
CATGAGGAAACGGTGCATGTAAAAAACACCGGAAGGTGCAAAGAACTGTTGATACCGGGATGCGAAGTGTGGCTGACCGAGCCGGGTACACCGGAGCGAAAAACAAAGTATGATCTTGTGGCTGTGCGAAAAAGTACTGGGGTACTGTTTAACATTGACAGCCAGGCTCCGAATAAGGTCGTTAAAGAGTGGCTGGAAACAAAGGGGTACGACCGCATAGTACCTGAATATACATACGGCGATTCGCGCATCGACTTTTATATGGAAAAGGGAAAAGAAAAATTCCTTATGGAAGTCAAGGGGTGCACGCTTGAGGTTGACGGTATCGGCTACTTCCCGGATGCGCCCACAGAGCGTGGCGTAAAGCACTTGCGTGAGCTCATAAAGGCAAAGAAAGAGGGATATCGTGCGATCCTTGCCTTTGTAATACAGATGGAGGGGGTATATGAGGTAAGACCAAATATAGCAACCCACCCTGAATTTGCCGAAGCTTTTGAAGAAGCGAAAAAAGCCGGGGTTGAAATCCTGTTTCTTCCCTGCAAGGTTGCGCCGGATGAACTGAAAATCTAAATGACACAGGGGGACGGGGTTGGGGGTTCATTTTCAGATAATTTTGAGATTATTCTGATTATGAACCCCCAACCCCGTCCCCCTGTGTCATATTGACAAAAGCGAGGGGAAGGTATATCTTTATTGTATTAGATGGAGTAATACAAAGAATACAAAGCATAAGGAGGAGTGGTATATGGAATTTGCAAGAGTTGGAGGCGCGCAAATTGGGCTAATGGTCCTTGGACTTATCATTTTTCTTTTTGCGCCGCTTATCATAGCAATCGTCTGGACTGTTAAGAAAAAAGAGAGATTTACGACCATTTTAATCGGTGCTGCCACATTTATTGTCTTTGCGTTGATACTTGAAAAGTCGATTCAGAACGTTTTGGTCTTTCCCACACAGATGGGGCTTCCACTTCATGGGGCGGCTAAGTTTCTAAACGCAAGGCCCATTCTCTGGGCTCTGGTCCTTGGATTATTTCCCGGAGTCTTTGAAGAGACAGGCAGACTGGTGGCATTTAAGACTGTTCTCAGAAAGCGGAAAAACCGCGAGACGGGAATTTCGTATGGTATAGGTCACGGCGGCATAGAGGTGATACTTATACTCGGTCTTACTTATATCACCAATATCGCTTATGCGGTTATGATAAATACAGGAGTATACGGCAATCTGATCGCACAGGCAGCGGCGCTGGCACCGGAGCAGGTAGAGCAGGGATACACGGTAGCCGCGCAGCTTGCGGCATTTTCCGCAGGGGACCTGGCTATAGGCGTCGTTGAGCGCATTTTTGCGTTTATGTTTCATACCGGTGCATCAATCCTTGTTTTTTATGCATGCAAGGATAAAAAGAAATTCTGGCTCTATCCTCTGGCAATCTTGCTCCATACAGCGATGGATTCATTAGCCGGACTAAAGATGGCAGGTGTGATCGAAATCAGCCCCGTTATGATGGAGGTGGTCGTTGCGGTCTTTGGCCTTGCAACGTTCTTCGGAGCATATTTCCTGCTGTACAGAAAGGACAGCGAAAAGGGTAAAACTGTATGATAATACGGATCGATGAATTGTCGGATGTGCCTATATATCAGCAGATCAGGAACCAAATCGTCATGGGAATCTCATCGGGAGAGCTGGAGGCGGGGGATCAACTTCCCACGGTCAGGGCGCTGGCTCTTGATATGGGGATAAATACCATGACGGTGAGCAAAGCATACCAACTGTTAAAAACAGAAGGGTATATTATGACGGACAGAAAAAACGGAGCAAGAATACGCACTGAGATTGAAAAGCAGGGCAGGATCAGTTCCGGAAACCGGTCTGAGCTTAAGCGCATCGTATCGGAAGCAAGGATCTCGGGCGTGCCAAAGGATGAAATCATTAATCTCGTGAACGAGTATTACGGAGGGTAGGATAATGTCAGCGGTATTTGGATGGATAATGTTTCTCTGCGTGGCATCAGTGCTTTTATTCAATCTTTTTTACATGTATCCGCGTAAGTGGAAGGATAGGAAGATTGTACTCGGAGTCAAAAACAGGAAGGAATTTAAGGAACCCGGGGCGGCCCTGCAAATCGAGAAAATCGTGGGAAAAGCGCATAAGCAGGCGCTTATCATAACCGGCGTTTGCTTTGTGATAGCCGCTTCTTTGCTCCTTTTAAGGGGGCTGATCATGCAGACCTTTTTCTGGATGATCTTCATCTATATCGTGATCTTTGCAAGCATGATACCCTATATGATCGGACATTCTGCGGTAATGAACATTAAGAAATCTCTTGGGATTGCCGGTGGGGATGGCACCGGTCCGGTGGATCTTAAACTTAGTGGAAGGATTCATGCTCTTAAGCCTATAAATGTGATCATACCGAATATTGTAGGTTTGATCCCTGTGATTGTTTCACTTCTGTTTGATCTAAAACTTATTAGTTTCGGGGAAAGCAGGATTGCCGGAAGCTTTATCAGTACAATTATTATCGCTACATTCTGGCTTATGGGGCTTTTTATTACTTTGTTTGCGTTTGTTTTTGATAACATGAAAAACGAAGTGATCTCCTCTGATAGCGATGTAAATGCAAATTACAACAGGGCAAAAAAGAAAAACAGCGCGGATCTGTGTATCCGGTTTATCTGGGCAAATGTGATCTACACGGTGATCACTTCGGTGGGATTATTCTTCCGCTACAGCGAACTTCTGATGATCATGGGACTTTTTGTCTATATGATCCTGATGTTTGCGGCTGTTTTTGTCTTTATCCATTTTAATAAAAAGATAGAGGCGAGGTATATTAAAGAAACAGAGATTGTCACGGATGACGATGAATGTTGGATAGCGGGAATGTTTTACTATAACCCCAAAGACAGGCGCATGAATGTGGAAAAACGCGCCGGTGTTGGAAGTACCGTTAATTTTGCTCATCCCGGGGGAAAGGCTGTTGGAATTGTCGGAATAGGCAGTATAGTATTTACGTTTTTGGTGCTTGTCTGGGTCGGGCTTTTAGAGAGTACGCCCATCAGTTTACGGGTTCTGGATTCAAAGGTTATCTGCCATCAGCTTAGAGATGATTATGCGATACGTCTCAATGATATCGTAAGCGCAGAATACGGGGATAATATCATGGATCACACTGTGATACGTATTGCCGGAACAGGTATGGAAACTCTGCTTAAAGGCAGGTTTTCCGTGGACGGAGTAAACGGATGCAGGTGTTTCCTAAATCCGCAGACAAAGGAATTCATTAAGATCGTCACAAAAGACGGCCTGATCTACTATGTCGGTGGCGAAACAGCAGAAGAAACCCGCTCAGTCATGAACGCAATAGAAAAATGACACAGGGGGACGGGGCTGGGGGTTCCTGAATTCAGCGATTCAGACAAGGATACTGATATTGTTAAAATCTTTGATATGAAAGGCTCTGAATGTAGCCTGCTTTATGATCTTGAAAACAATCATCTGCTGCTACAAAAGACTACAAAATCTTAAGAATTTGTTCGATTGATTCACCCGAACGGTTGTTCTATAATAAATTTATGAATGAGATATCAATGGTACCAAAACTTATTCAAATTTATGTACGGAGGGTTTTACAAGTCGACTTTTAGTTTTACGTTTTTATGAATGAAATTAGACGTGATATTCAGAACACGGTTTTTATGGATCTTTTCGGAAGGAAAGATAAGAAATATTTAATCCAGTTATATCAGGCACTGCATCCGGAAGATGTTTCTGCCACAATAGATGATCTTGATCTTGTTACGATTGAAAATATTATAACCAATGGCATATATAATGATCTTGGGTTCCTTGCAAGGAAAAAACTAGTTATCCTCATTGAAGCGCAGAGCACATGGAGTCCTAATATCATTATGAGGATTTTTATGTACCTCGCAAAGACGTACAATGAATATATCTTCAATAATCCGGAGTTAAAGGCAAAACTCTACAGTAACTCTAAAATTGAAGTCCCGAAGCCGGAGTTATATGTTCTTTACACAGGAGAAAAAGGAAATAAGCCGGAGATATTATCGCTTAGGGAAGAGTTCTTTTCAACATCTGAATTTTTGATTGATCTGCAGGCGAAGGTCATCTTTGCTGAAAAAGGAAGACGGGACATAATCGGGCAGTATATAAGTTTTTGTGTGGTTGTAAAAGAACAGTTTTTGTTGCATAATGATAAAAAGAAAGCAATTCAAGAAGCCATTCGGATTT
>CAMOUW010000091.1 GCA_946626755.1 uncultured Clostridia bacterium | reverse complement strand
GATCATACGTCCGCTGTATCTGAACTCACTGTCATAGTCGTCCTCAACAATGTATCTTCCTTCTTTTTCATAAGCCCAGGAAAACATCTCCATACGTTTCTTAATAGGCGTAACCTTACCTGTGGGAAATCTGTTGGCCGGTGCCACATATAGTATGCTGGCATCACTTTTCTTCAGTGCTTCCAGTTCTACCCCGTCCTTGTCTCCCGGTATGATATCTATTGAAATGTTGTAACGGTCCGCATGATCTGCCAGTTTTTTAAATCCTGTGCTTTCCATGGCTACTTTGGTATTTTTCCCGAAAAGCTCAAAGAGTCTGCGGAAAAGATACTCTGTTCCCGCTCCGATAAATATAAGCTCCGGCTCCACACTCATGCCCTTGTTTCTGAAAAGATATGCGGAAATAGCATTTCGAAGCTCCGGGATGCCATTGTACGGTACGGTTTTGTAAAGATTGTCACCACCATCCAGAAGCGCCTTGCGCATACAGCGGTTCCAGGTGGAAATGGGAAAATTGTTCAGATTTATACGGTTGGCTCTGAAGTCCATAAAAAAATCCTGCTCAACCTCCGGCGTCACCGGCTTGGGCTTAGCAGTGTTTATCTTCACATTTGCCAGCCTGGACATATCTGTCGCAAAATATCCTTTTTTCTCTGCAGAATGCACGTAGCCTTCAGAAAGAAGCTGATCGTAGGCATTGGCCACTGTATTTACTCCTACATTCAGATTTTGTGCAAAAGTCCTTTTTGAAGGGAGCTTTTCTCCCGGTTTAATACGCCCCTCCAGGATATCGTCCCGTATTTTTCTATATAAAAAAACATAGAGAGGTTCATTGTCTCTCTCTCTTAAGTCATAAGTGATCATTTTTTGTTCCTTATGGATGTGGTTTCATTCAATACTTTATATAATACTTCTATACATAATAATATAGTAGAAACACATTTGCAACCCCTCCCTTGCTTTTTTTTCAAAATGTGTTATCATATGCGTACTGCAATTTTTTTGATATTTGTATAATTTTTTGAGGAGTTAATCTATTCATGATCTGTAAACGTGAAGACATAAGAAATATTGCCATTATAGCCCATGTTGACCACGGTAAAACAACCATGGTGGATCAGCTTCTCAAACAGAGCGGTACATTTCGGGAAAATCAGGACGTAGCTGAACGTGTGATGGATTCAAATGACATCGAACGTGAGCGCGGCATCACTATACTTGCAAAAAACACCGCAGTTTTCTACAAGGACACCAAGATAAACATCATAGATACCCCGGGTCATGCAGACTTCGGAGGCGAGGTGGAGCGTGTTCTCAAGATGGTAAACGGTGTTGTTCTTGTGGTTGACGCTTTCGAGGGTGTTATGCCCCAGACAAAGTTTGTGCTTCAAAAAGCGTTTGAACTTTCTCTTTCCGTTATCGTATGTATAAATAAAATCGATCGCCCCGACGCGCGCCCTGACTCTGTGATCGATGAGATCCTGGAACTCTTCATTGACCTGAACGCCAATGAAGAGCAGTTGGACTGCCCATTTCTTTTTGCTTCTGCAAAGTCCGGCTTTGCTGTAAATGATTTAAAGGATCTGGACAATCCCGACAAAGATCTTACCCCTCTCTTTGAAAGCATTATTAAAAATATCCCCGCTCCGGAAGGCGATCCGGATGCACCGGCGCAGATGCTTATCTCCACTATTGACTACAATGAATTTACAGGCCGGGTGGGTATAGGCAAGATTGACAACGGCAGCCTGAAAATGAACAGCGAGGTTCTCATCGTAAACCACCACGACGAATCCAGAAATCGTCGGGTTCGTATCACCAAGCTGTACAGCTTTGACGGACTGAGAAAAATCGATTGCTCTGAAGCCGGATTTGGAGATATTGTAGCAGTATCAGGCATTTCCGATCTGAAGATCGGAGATACAATCTGTGATACCGTACAGCCTCAGGCTATACCTTTCCAGAAAATATCAGAACCCACCATTTCCATGGATTTCATGGTAAATGACTCTCCCCTCGCAGGACGCGAAGGAAAATTTGTGACCTCCAGGCATATCAGAGACAGGCTCTTTAATGAGCTCAATACTGACGTGAGCCTCCGGGTGGAGGATACACCCGGACAGGAAAATTCCTTCAAAGTGTCAGGAAGAGGAGAACTGCACCTGTCCGTACTCATAGAAAATATGAGACGTGAGGGTTATGAATTTGCCGTGAGTAAGGCAGAAGTCTTATACCACACTGACGAAAACGGCAAACGCACAGAGCCCATGGAAGATGTATTTATTGATTTACCGGATGAGTATTCGGGAAATGTAATCCAATCCCTTTCCCAGCGAAAGGGCGAGCTTCTCGGCATGAATCCTTTAAACGGCGGCTACACGAGACTTCATTTTTCTATTCCTTCCCGTGGCCTTATCGGATATAGGGGACAGTTCATGACAGAAACCCGGGGAAATGGTATAATTAATTCATCTTTTAATGGATATTCCGAATATAAGGGAGATATCTCTTATAGGAAGAACGGTTCCCTTATAGCTTTTGAAAACGGAACTGCTGTAACATACGGACTTTTTAATGCACAAGACAGGGGTACGCTCTTTATCTCACCCGGAGAAGAGGTCTATGCCGGGATGATCGTGGGGGAAAATCCCAGGGCAGAAGATATAGAGGTGAATGTATGTAAGACTAAACACCTGACCAACACCAGGGCAGCAAGTGCAGATGAGGCACTTCGCCTTGTTCCGCCCAGGCAGCTTAGCCTTGAACAGGCACTGGACTATATTGACACAGATGAACTTCTGGAGATCACTCCGGACAATCTGCGTTTGAGAAAAAAAATCCTCGACTCTACCGCACGATACAGAGCTAATAAAAAATCTTGAGCATGTTCGTAGCATTTTCAATTATTTCATATTTTTAAGGAGGATAATATCATGGACGACAATTTGGGAGCAAAAGTTAAAAAACTGCGTATTCAGCACGGACTCACCCAGGAGGAAGTGGCTAAAGCTCTTGATGTAACCCCCGGGTACATAAGTAATGTAGAAAACGGACGAAACCTTATGACCCTGAGGATGCTTACATACTATGCTGATCTCACCGGAGTATCTCTTGATTATCTTGCAGGCAGCATAGACAAGGGGTACCAGAAAACAGCTCTTGACAACGAGATCATGCAGCTTACGTCAAAAATGAGCAACACTGAAAAAGAGCGCCTCATTGCTACGTTAAGGATATGGCTTCCTGAAGGAAAAGAAAAAGGGAAAAAGACAAAGTAAATAAAAAGAGGGAAGGGCTTATGTTCCCTTCCCTCTTTTTTATATGGTATGAGGTAATGTGGCCTGTGTCGTTGCATTATGTATAGCTTGCGTAAACCAGTATCCACCGAAAAAGATAATACCAGTTATCAAAAGAATAAAAAGAATTATAAATATAATGCCTATTATTATGCCTATTATAGAAAGAACCTTTCCTATGGTGGCCATACTTCCGGCATAGCCTCTTCTCTTTGCTCCGGATGCAAGTATCAATCCTATGATCCCAAGTATAACTGCTGCAAATGACAGTATCGGTCCTCCAATCAGAGACAAAACAGCTATTATACCTATTATTAGACTGGCCAGTGCATGTCCGCTGCCGTGTGTCGCATAAGGATAATCCCTTCCGTCATCGTAGGATCTGTCATCTTCATTCATGTCAAGTCTCCCCCCTTTCATATGTAACACTCCTCTCTTAAAAAACAAAACAATCTTTTTATCCGCTAAAAACAGATATATGAAGTGTGCCACTCATACGTTAATTGTATAACATACTATTCTTTGTGTAAAATGAATTTTTTATGTTCTGTATTATAACAAGAAATTATAACAAAAAAACAACAATAAAAAAACAATCCCGGATGGGGATTGCCTGATAGCGGAGAAGGAGGGATTTGAACCCTCGCGCCGCGTTAACGACCTACTCCCTTTCCAGGGGAGCCCCTTCAGCCTCTTGGGTACTTCTCCAAGCCGATGACTATGTCATCGCCTGTGGCGTCTTGCTTTTATAACTACCGGCGGTATGCCCCGCCGGCGGCAGGAAATTTTTTACGACGCCGCCGACTGATCTGTTTTTCAACATCTTAGTCGTATATAAAATTAAAAAAGGGACTTAATCCCTGTAGCGGAGAGGATGGGATTCGAACCCATGTGGCCGTGAAGCCTAACGGTTTTCAAGACCGCCCCGTTATGACCGCTTCGGTACCTCTCCAAATCGTCGGTGGCCTATACGCCACCACCGACGATTGCTATATTGCTAATGCAATATAGCCGCGACTTCCGACGTATAGCCAAACCGTGGCCTATACGCCACCACCGACGATTGCTATATTGCTAATGCAATATAGCCGCG
>CAMOUW010000090.1 GCA_946626755.1 uncultured Clostridia bacterium | reverse complement strand
TACTATATTCAGAAGCGAAGTAATTATCAAAAATATCAGGGGTTTGACAGAATCACCCACCGCCCTCAGTATCGCGGAGCCTATGTTATACATCATAAGTCCCAGTATTCCGAGAAAATATATCTGCAGATACTGCGTAGCCAATGGCATTACGCTATCCGGTGTGGACATGAAAACAAGCAGCGGAGGAGTTATAAAATATCCAAAGCCCATCATTACAAGTCCCAGTATAAATGTGCATACGAGGGAAGTGTGCACTGCCCTTTTAACACCCTGCTCATTTTTGGCACCAAAATAGTGGGAAATAATAACACTTGCTCCGGTTGAAAAGCCCATAAAAAAGCCTACCAGAGTGTTCACTGCCGGCGCCACGCTGGTAACAGCACCCAGTGCACTTGCTCCCACCTCTCTGCCGACAATAATACTGTCTATCGTATTGTACAGTTGCTGAAATACATTACCTGCAAGCAGGGGAATAGCGAAAAGAATCAGTTCCTTCCGAATAGACCCCTGCGTCATATCCATTGTTGCTCTTTTTGACATTAATAAACCTGTCTTTCTATCATTTTACTTCATCATCATTCGATTTGAATTTACGGACAAATGCCTTTAATTCCCCAAGAAGCATGATCTGATTGTTGTTCTGCTCATTAGTCTTTTTGCTGTCAGGCATAAATCTTGCAATGCTTACAAGAACTCTCTTTTGGTTAAAAGAAAGCTGGCCTGCATGCAGTCTTGAAAGGCTGGCCTTTGCCTCTATCACGCGCTCTTCCATAGCCTTTTTCTCATTGCTGACTTTAGCTTCTATAGCTCCAACCTCTTCCTGAACCCTCTCATATCTTGCCTGCTGGTGCTCATTAAATTCCAAATGCATCTTCTCAACATTTTTAAGAAGTGCTGAAAGACTGGCCTCCGTCAGTGCATAATCAGCTCCGAAAACAGCTGCCAGAACAATGGCCAAAAATTCGTAAATTCCGGGATGAATCACTGCATGCATTCCGTTAATAACAGGAATCAGGTACTTGACTATCAAAACTCCCGCCAGACCAAAGCATATGCTGACCGGAACACAGATCCGCCCCTGAATGTTAAGCGGCATCGAACTGTAATCCCACCATCTGGCGTGAAATCTCTTTTCCAAAACCCACGAGGTTCCAAACTCCGCAACAGCACTCCCCAAATAGCATATGATAAATATCCCCCATACAGGAAATGAAGGATCCGAAAGCGTCGGAATAAGGTCAAAAACAATTGATGTAACTACAACGCAAGTGCCATATATCGGGCATACAGGTCCGAACAAAAAACCTCTGTCAGCCCACTTTTTTTCTTTTGCTGTGCAATAAATGGATTCCCATACCCATCCTAAAAAACTGTAAAAGATAAATTCCACAAAACACTGCGCAACAATCATCTCGTGCCTCCAAAACAATACTAATACTATTTTACCGCTTTATACACATATATTGCTATAGCTTAATTGTCTGAAAATTACTATAATAATACTTAAGTATTCGCATAAATTTTGGGGGAAATCTATGAGGCAGAAAATTCAGCTTCTAAAAGACAACGTGGAAATGCGTATCGTCGGCAAAGGGCAGGTAATAGATAAGATAATAATCTGCCTGCTTTCTGATGGTCATGTGCTCCTGGAGGACGTTCCCGGAGTCGGCAAAACATCTATAGTGAAGGCGCTTTCAGACTCTCTTTCCCTATCTTTTTCCAGAATTCAGTGTACGCCTGACACTACCCCGTCGGATATCACGGGCTTTTCAATATTTGATCAGTCAACCAAAACCTTCAAAACTCTTCCCGGACCGGTGATCAATAACATTGTTCTTGCGGATGAGCTCAACAGAACATCCCCAAAGACCCAGTCAGCCCTCTTAGAGGTTATGGAAGAACACAAAGTAACCATCGACGGCACAGATATTCCCGTACCTGAGCCATTTATGGTAATTGCCACACAAAATCCCCGAGAAATGGCTGGCACCTATCCTATTCCCGAATCGCAGCTGGACAGATTTATGATGAAGCTGTCTGTAGGCTATCCTGACACAAAGAGTTCGGAGGATATGGCAAAACGCTATCTATCAGGTGAACTTCACAGCAAGACTTCTCCCGTTCTTAGCGGAGAGGATATCATAAACATGCGAAAAGAGGTCACTTCCGTTTCCATTCATGACAATCTCATGGCTTACGCAGTAAAAATCGTCGATGAAACAAGGAACAGGTCTGAAATCTCCTGCGGGGCTTCACCGAGAGCTCTTTTGTCCATGTTAAGATGCGCTCAGGCCATCGCCTATCTGGCAGAAAGAGACTACTGCATTCCTGAAGATATTGCCGATGCTGCCACGTTCTGCCTTCCACACAGGATCATGCTGACAACTGAGGCAAAACTAAGCCACGCAACAGGTGAATTTGTCATCGGGCAGATTCTTGCCAGAGTTAAAGTACAATGAAAATACAAATTCATAAAAAAAATCTTTTTATATATGTCCTGTGTCTTACAGGTTTCATCGTTTTGGCCAGCTTCTACGGTGGCCCGGTTTCTTTTGTCCCTCTTTATGCTCTTTTGCTTGTAATTCCGGTTTCAATAGCATATGTTTTTGTAAATTACCACTTTTTATCCCTGTTTCAGGAGATAGAAGTTCACAAAGTATCCAAGGGTGAAAACCATATTTTCAGGTCTTTCATAGAAAACTCCGGAATACTTCCAATACACAAGATGGTTCTGACCACATATAACGACAGATGCGATCTGTACGACATCAAAAACGGAGCTGAGCTTTCCCTTGACTCCATGGGAAAAGAGGAACTTTCTTCAAAGATAAGCTGTAAATATGCCGGAGCTTATAATGTTGGAATTGAAAAGGTATCTTTTGCCGATCCTTTCAAAATTTTCTCGGTTGACATTAATGTCCCATACTCTTTCAGGGCCATAGTTCGCCCGCGTATCACAGACATAGCAGGCAAAACCCTGGATCTGGAAAATCTTATAAACAGCACAGGCTTAAAGAGCACAAGGCAGTTTGAGGACATTCCCGGCAGTGATATGCGCATTTATCAGCAAGGCGACGCACTCTCTTCCATTAACTGGAAGGTTTCCGCGAAGCTTTCCGATTTAATGGTCCGTCTCCCCGATCAAATGGAAAAAAGACATGTGACCGTTCTTATGTATGCCTCAAATATCCCGGAGATAAAATGGGATACGGAATTTTTGAAAAAAAGGGACTACTTCCTTGAATTTGCTGTATCTGCCGCCTATCACTTTGGAAGTCGTAATGTACCTGTTGAGATAATCTATCCATCGGGGGATATCAAACACTCAATAGTTGATTCCTACGACACATTCCTTGAATTTTACAACATAGTTGCTGATGGCATTTTTTACAGTTCTGAGAGGGCACAAAAAGAACTTTTGAAAATCATAGACGAAAAGAGAGGTTCTTATGGAACAGGCACCTGGATCATCCTCCGTGAAGACTGCGATAATCCAATGGATTTCTGCAGTATTATCGGCTGAACTCAAACTTCATATGTTTACGTTTTCACTCCTGGTTACCTGCCTCGAGCTTTATTTGTTGTGGGACAAAGAAGCTGCAGCTTACGCCCTTTTTACCTTCACCACAATTGGGCTGTTCTTCTTTTACAGTATTCTCCAGCATGTATTTGAACTTTTTGCGTCGGGTAAAGGACCGGCTGTCTTTTCGCTGCTACCTTCTGTACTGTTATTCTTTCTCATAAGAAATGCTGCAGATTCCAACGAAGCCTCCATTGCTGTTATTGTTTCTGCCATTTTAAGGCTCATATTTATATTTCTCCCAAATGTGGAAAAAGTGATCGATTATGCAGTATTTGTGATAACACCTTTAGCGTTATATCTGTACTTTTCCTATAACAGTTTCAGGGAAAACAAGCTCATTGGTGTCCTTTGCTTTGTATGCCTTACAGTTCTTATAATGTCAGTTGTTCAAAAACTTTTTATCGAGAAAAACAAGGATGTCTTCCCTATATATTTTTTCATAATTGTCGGGCTCTTTTCAGCAGTAATTCCTGTACGCGAAGAGCCTATAAACTGGACTTACGTTATAGAAGCAGGTGAGCGCTTCTCTGAAAATATTGCAGAAAAATTTGATCAGGTGTCCTATTTCTTTTCCGATATTTTCAGCACCGACAGTTTTTCATCCGGCTACAGCACCTTAGGAAAAGCCGGAGGGAAAATTGCATCCTCCAAAAAGACACAATTAATACTAAGAACCGCAGAGAATCCCTATTTTACCTTCAAAGACCCGGTTGCAAACAAAAACATGATCCGAAGACGCACTATTTATCTTGCAGGTGGTAAGCTGTCGGATGCTGAAGGCCTTATAAGATTTGCTCATTTTATGAGAGCCCATGATGCGGATAAACAGTATGTATCTCTCTTTGCAAGAACAGCAAGGCTTTCGATAGAATACGGATACCTTAAGACCGGCGATGAAATTGCACCCATAAACTCAATACTTCTGACAAACAGCCGGGATAAGATCATTTCAGAAAAAAGCATGCTTCCGCATAAGATGGGTTATACCTTAAACTCTACCTATCTGGATATTGACTATGGCAGCCCATACCTTATTGACCTTATAAAAAGTCCCTTGAAATCGGCCGCTGAGAATGGGGAAAGACCTGCATCAAAGGGTCTTTATTATGACAATGACATGACCTAC
>CAMOUW010000089.1 GCA_946626755.1 uncultured Clostridia bacterium | reverse complement strand
GCAGGTCCCGCCAGACTTGCCAGACGCTCCTGCTCTGTCACTATGTTTTTCGTCTCTACCGCATCTCCTACAGCGTATATATCCGGATCAGATGTGGCCATCCTGTCATCTACTGCTATACCGCCGTTATTACCAAGTTTGAGGCCGGCAGCCTGTGCCAGCTCCGTTCGCGGTTTTGTACCTGCTGCAACCACCACCAGGTCTGCAGCTGCCACGTCGTCCGGAGTAACCTGATAACCCAGCTTCAGTTCCACACCGTTTTGCAAAAGATTTTTGTGCACATATCTTACCATGTCAGGATCCATCTTCCGGTTAAGTACCTGGGCACTACGCTGGGTGATAGTTACATCCATCCCCCGTTTTCTCAGATTCTCTGCAATTTCAAGATTTATATATCCTGCACCGATAAGAAGAGCCTTTTTGGGCTCATTTGCCTCAATGTATTCGTAAAGTCCAAATGTGTCCTCTATATTTTTTAATGTAAAAACTTTATCCCCCTTAAGTCCTGACACATCCGGTATCACCGGTGCTGCTCCGGGAGCAAGTATCAGTTTGTCATAACTTTCCGTAAATGTTTCACCTGTCTCCAGATTAGTAACACTTACGGTTTTTGCGTCGGCGTCTACATCTGTTACCTCATGACCGGTTTTAACCTCTATACGATATCTGGACCACATTTTTTCAGGAGACTGCAGCGTAAGCTGGTCCTCCTCAGTAATAACTTCTCCGATATAATAGGGCAGCCCGCAGTTGGCATAAGAAATATATCCCGTTTTTTCAAATACGGTTATCTGAGCCTTTTCATCTAGTCTTCTTATCCGTGCAGCCGCAGTTGCTCCTCCTGCCACACCTCCGACTATTACTACCTTCATAATTCCTCCTTACCTCATGACAATCTGACCGTTGAAATTTTGTATCCCCCCGATATTTTGCACATTCGTGTATCCCATCTTCTTAAATGCCGAAACTGCACCGGTGGCTCTGCCGCCACTTAGACAGTAAACGTAAAGCGGAGTATCTTTTTTGCTTATGACAGACTCTATTTTTTTTACGTTGTCAGAAGGAATATTTACACTGCCCGGAATATGTCCCGAATTGTATTCCCCCGGAGTCCTTACGTCCACAAGCCTTGCCCCCTGTGTATCCTTACACTCCTGTACTCCCGCATTTATATCTTTTGATGCTCCCATAAATGCACTGAAAAAACCCATATCAATACCTGCCTTTCTAACTTGTTTTGTTATAGTCTCTGACCGATAACCATCGGCCTTGTTATATGTAATTATATATTATTTAAGAAAAAATAAAATACCTTTTTTTATAACTTTTTTTTATGAAGTTATAGGTTCTGTTAATAACCGCAAAAAAAAAGCGCTCCCAAAAGAAGCACTCCTTGAAAAATTTTATGATCTCGGGCATGAAGCAGTTTTAAACACTTTTGAACGATCTGTATTCTTTTTCATACCCTTAAATATCGAAAGGTCACCTTTTATAATATCATCTATGGTTGTATTGCCAAGACAGTAATCAAACCATGACTGCAACTCACAATAAAAAGCGTGCATATGACAGCTTTCGGGATGACCCATGTTGCAATAGGTATCATCCTCTACACATCTGTTTATACGCATGGTATCCTCCATGACGCCGAAAATGTCAGTAAGGTAAATCTCACTTGCAGGCTTGGCAAGTACATATCCGCCCCTGGCACCCATAGTATTTTCAACAAGCCCTGCCATACGCAGCTTCTGCATAATACGCTGAACAAAATCTCTGCTTACATTTATGGCATCACCTACTTCTTTTGAATTGGCATACTCATTTTTTGTAGCAAGAAAAAGTACACACCTTAGGGCATAATCCGTCGTCATATTTATCTGCATAAAGCATTCCTCCCTTTTTTTCTATGGCGATGTAAAAACTCTCAAAAAGCCGTTTCTCAAATCGATCTCTACAACTAAAATGCTTTCCGACTTAAGAAACGGCTTATATACTTTTATGAATCTGACCAATGTAAACTTACTCGAAAACAATAAAGACATCCTGACCTTCGTTTACATAATCACCTGTAATATCCATACCCTGAACATTGTCCCAAGTATTTCTCTGAGCATTTTTCGCGGCCTCCAACGCAGCCGCTTTCTCCTCTATGATGATTTCCGAATCTACAAGCTGCACCACTTCACTGTCCGAACCGATACTGCTTCCGTCATCCGAATCAGGGGTAAACGGAGTAACTGATATGCCTTCTCCTATGCCATCGACAACACCAGGAACATCAGAAGTTCCTTTAACAGACGTTACCCTTGTCTCATAAATCGGCGATATATCAGCACTATCATCTTCAACAGGAACTTTCTCGATCCTCGTACCTGTTACGGCTCTCCTTTCCGTAACATACTGAGGCTGACCGGGCACTGTCTCATAATAAACCACTTCATAACCTGCCGGTGCAACATCCTGCCCCTGAGCAGTACCACTCCCCGTAGCAGTACCTGCTGCAGTATCCTTTGTGCCGTCATCTTCTTTTTTCTCTTCTTTTTTCCCGTCCTGCTGCTGTGCGTCCTGCGCTGAAGGAGATGATCCATCGTCAGCCCCGGGCATAAGTGTACCTGCTGCCGCTCCTGCTTCAGTCCCTAAAGCATCAGCGATACTCACACCTTCTGTAGCCCCCGGATCGCGACCGTCCTTACCTTCAAGAGCATCATCGGCAGGGTTCTCCCTTCCGAAAAGCGCCTCTACATCAGTAACCGTATCTTTCTTGTGGTTGTGGTGGTTCACTCCCGCAGTGATAGATATACCAGCCGCTGCTGCCGCACATATAGCAGCTACTATTCCAATCTTTTTTCCCATTCTAATCCTCATATCGTACCTCCTTTTCACCTGCAAAATCACTCGGTGACTAAGGAATTATATTGCTCTAACCATACGAAATCAGTCCTAATAACTTTCTCTCTAGGTTCATATATATTATAGCACTTTTTTCAACAAAGTGAACCTGTTCAGTCCGATTTAGCCTGTTTTTCAGCAAAAACGTAAAATATAAACTTTTTATACCAAAAATCGTAAGAATGTAAACTGTACAACCTTTTATTTAACAAATAATAATGTGTCTCTCTGTATTACTTTTGCCATTTACAAATATCATTCAGAAAACATTCACTACATCCGGGACTGCGTGCAGTACATATCTCCCGCCCCAGTGTTATAAGCTGAAAGTTGTACCTGATGCGGTTTTCTACCGGTATTTTTTTGTACAGATCAAACTCTATCTTTACCGGATCGGTTTCAGTCGTCAAGCCCAGCCTTCCGGATATACGCTTCACATGGGTATCTACCACTATTCCCGGAACTCTGTGAATATGCCCCAGTAATACATTGGCCGTTTTTCTCCCGACTCCTGCCAATGTCAGCAGATCATCCATATTGTCCGGCACTCTGCCGCCGAAACGATGTACTATATCTCTTGCGGAGGAAATGAGATTTTTGGCCTTGTTATGATAAAATCCCGTAGATTTAATATCCTCTTCAAGTTCATGCAGATCTGCTGCCGCAAAATCCTCAACCGTTTTATATTTGCGGAACAGATCCTTTGTCACCACATTTACACGGGCATCCGTACACTGGGCAGAAAGCTGGGTAGCAAATAAAAGCTGCCAGTCTGTTTCATAATCCAGACCGCAACGGTCCTCCACGCCGTATGCTTCATCCAGTCGTTTTAGTATTTCTGCTGTTCTTTTGGCGACTCTCATTTAAACCTAATGCTCCTCTACAGGCTTGATCTCAGCCGTTCCGGTCTGTAAAACATTTTCAGGTGCCTTCATATCCCAGCCCCCACCCCTCAATACTTCTAAGCATTTTATCTAAAATCAATATAAAAATCAACATAGAACTATAAACGTCTGTCATAACAATGCCATAAGCGACATTTTTGCATAATCCGTCACCTGATTCGCCATCAGGCATAATAAAAGGACGGTCATACAGACATCCACTATTCTTAATTGGTCGTAAATTTGAAGACACGGGGGCGGTTCTTTTGTCTTAGGGGTCAATTGCAAACTGAATCCCCAAAACTAACTGCGCACCTCCGATTATTGATAACCGGAACTTAATTTTTCAATTCAGGTGGCATGACCATACTTTCCCAAAAGAACATTAAAAAAGGACCGGATATCACTCCGATCCCTCTAGACTGTTTCTCGTCAATATAACTCTTCCAATGTAACAAGTCTGATCCTGTCCGTCCGGGCATTTTCCTTTACCCATTTTGAAAAGCCTGTTAAAGAGAATAACAGAAACCCCACTTCTTCATAACGCTTATCGATAAGACCACGTCTGTCCATCAGGGCTTCGTATGCTTCTTTACCGATCACTTCATTCTTGAACTTACACTCCCCGAGCACCGCCTTTTTATTTGCATCATCGATCCCCACTACATCAATATCCGTAGGTATATGATCATGTCCCGGTCCCCACCAGCTTCCTACATTTGCAACAAGACAATTCAGTTTGCCGTCTAATCCCTGTGACAGGGTGTAATATCTGCACATATCTTCAAAAACTTTCCCCATAAAGGAATGATGATATGGATTGGTACCCTCGCGAAAACTACTTGAAAAAGATCCGCAACCTTTATCATGCGACTGATATTATCAAAGTGATCACCGGAGTCAGAAGATGCGGCAAATCCTGTCTCATGGAGACAATCGCCTACG
>CAMOUW010000088.1 GCA_946626755.1 uncultured Clostridia bacterium | reverse complement strand
TATCTTTTGATATTTGGTTTGGTTGCGTGTCTTTTTTTATATGGTTTTCTTATGCTGATCTTGTTTGTGGTCAACCTTATTTTTACGCTTAAACTGCTGGCTTTTATGAAAAAAATCGAAAAAGGCGAAGCAGATGTAAAAGAAATATATTGTTTTTATGAGAAGATGAGTAAACATGATACGATGATGTTCGTTTTAAATTTCCTTTGCGGCGGGATCTTTGCGGTGTTGGGAACGTTCTATGAAATGCATGTTTTCCAAAAGGGGTTAGATGTCGGAGAAGAAATCCTGGGAGATGATTTCAAGAAAGAACGGGCAGCGTCTGATCGGAACGCAAGAATGAACTACTGCATCTATTGTCAAAAAAACTCAAGAGAAGGGAATAAACTCTACAGAATTAAAGACGGAGTGATCTGCCATTGGTGTTTAAACAAATATATACCCATGCTTCCCAAGCGGACAGAAAATCCCATGGAGATGACAGGAAAGAAATTCACTTCGGTTATGAAGCCTGAAAGAGCGGTACTCAAATTATCCTTATCATCGAAGGATTTGGATGAACGTCTCGAGTACCTGAAACAAAATAATGAACAGTATTCCTATTTCTCTCCGACAAAGGTTTTGTGTGACGGGTGCCTGGAGCTGGACGAAGCAAATGCGCTGTTCCGTGTAGCTGCGGTTAAAGAGAATGGCTATGACAGCGACAGGTACGGGGCTCCCAGCGGTCTTATTCACTCCTACAGTGATGTTTTGGGAGTGTGTTACGAAAGAGTATATGAATATGATAACAATACTTACTATGAGGATGCTCTGCCTGCGTGGGAGTATACGAAAAAACAGACGATCGTGATTGCGGTTTCAGACAGGTATCTGACAGAGGAAGTGTTTGCATTAAAGCTGATTCCTTCAAAAGGAATTCTCAGTTCTGCGAAACCGCAGATTGATTATGCTGAGCAGACTGTAAATGAGTTGCACGGGATTTTTGGTAAGCCTGTTTTGCCGGTCAGAATACTGCACGGCTGAAGTTTGAGGCTGTAAAGTTTTCATTGCTGAAAAATGATTGTTGTATTTGGCCAGAATGATTTCGTCAATTTATCTATATAAAAGCTGATTTCTTTGTGCTTTTTAGTTAGTTCTTATCTTGAAAGATATCGGAATTATGTTATCCTAACATATGTTGCGGATTATATCTGCGGGACTGACAATATAATATGAGAGGACACTTGGGATGATCACTAAAACAATTCTTGTAGAGAAAGACATGGATATGGATATTATTCCCTATTTGGTTCAGTCGGCTTGTCATTATGACTGCTCCCTTAAGATCAGCGAAGGCAATAAAGAAATCAATATGAAGAGCATCATGGGGATGACTGTTCTTAATCTCAAGAAGGGCACCAGTTTCGAACTTACTGCTGACGGTACTGATGAGATACGGGCTGTGAGTGAGATATCGGGCTGTTTCGAGGAATAAATCTTGAAGGCACATCAGCTTACTCAGAAGGATATCGATAAGATAAAGGCTGAGATAGAATACCGCAAGCTTGAACTCAGGCCGGAGCTTATAGAGGCTGTTAAGGTGGCCAGGGAACAGGGAGATCTAAGCGAGAATTTTGAGTATTATGCGGCAAAACGTGAAAAGAACAAAAATGAGAGCCGCATAAGATCTCTGGAAAGAATGCTCAAGTTTTCCGTGGTGATTGAAGAAACGTCTTCAGGCGGCGGAGCGGGTATAGGCGATAAAATTAAGATCCGGTTTGACGCTGACGGTTTAACGGATGAATACACGTTGGTGACCACGGTCGGTACGGATACTTTAAATAATTGTATCAGTATTGAGTCACCCTTAGGCAGAGCTCTCAGGGGACGCAAAGCCGGGGAAAAGGTGAATGTGAAGCTGGAAGATGGAAGCAGCTTCGGTGTAACGATAATAGATATAGAGCAGATATAGATTAAGTAATTTTTTGAACGGCGCCGGATGGCGTCGTTTTTGATTTTGTGAAGTGGAACGTTTTTATAATATGTAGAGAAGAGTGGAGTGTATACAACAATATATAGAGGTTGACATATTGTTACAAAAAAAGTATCATAATTGTTACAACTGTTAAGAATGTGTTAAGAAGATAACAGCATTACGCATTGACTGTATTACTCAATGTGATGATCCTCAGGAACTGAGGGCGAGAGAGGAATTCTATTTATGAAAAAGTTTGTAACAGTTAAAATACTTGCCTGCTATCTGGGTTTAGCAGTGCTTCTCCTTACGGCCGGTTTTGTATATTTTCCTTCACAGACCGTGGCTGCCGGAGCTGATGCCGGTATATATTATGAAGTGATCGCGAATGCGTGTATCAGGGAAAAGCCGGATAAAAGCGCAAAGCAGATAGCTACCGCAAAAAAAGGGTCGGTGGTGCTTATGCTTGATGTAAAGGCTGATCCTGAATACTCGATGATTTCATATGACGGAGATACCGGTTACATTTTTACGGGATGTATTAAAGCTTCGGAAAAAAATGATGCATCTAACCGGATGAAGGCTATGTCGGGGGATGAGAAATCCGTGAAGGTAAATGTGATGACTTCGTCAGAAGCGTGGAGCATTGCAAAAGAAAAAGGAATTACGGAACTGAGTGCTCCGCTTAATTCGGTTATGACTTCATCGGAAGCCTGGTCTTCTGCGAAAGAAAAAGGATTGACCGCAATGGTCTCTATGGAGCCACAGAGTCAAAGCAGTGCTGCGCCGTCGCATCGGGCAGGACTTGGTACTTTGACAGCGTTGTTAGGGGGGAGTTCCAGTGTCGAGCTGGAGAGCGCTTATCAGGCAGAGGTTTTGTCTGAAGCTGAGAAGCCGGAAACTGAGAAGTCAGCTTCGATGCACAAAAGTGAGATAGTATATAAGACAGCCAGATACGTAAAGATGTATGAAAAGCCGGATGCCAAATCGGATGTTATGATGTCGATTCCTGAAGGCACCGTAATACTTGTGTTCGGAAGCGGCGAGGGTGAGTACTGCCGTATTGCGTACAAGGGAAAGAGCGGATATATCAAGTCTGATGCCATTACGGATAATACAAAAGATGTTAATGCGGGTGGTGGAGAGTTGTTTGAGATTACCGCATACTGTCCCTGCCAGAAATGCTGTCAGAAATACAGCAATGAATTAAACGGCGGTGAACCGCATACTGCTACCGGAACGGTTCCTGAAGCAGGAAGGACGATCGCGGTTGATCCTTCGGTTATTCCGTATGGCTCTGTTGTGGAAATAGAAGGGCTTGGTACTTTTATTGCAGAGGACTGTGGCGGAAAGATCAAGGAAAATCATATAGATGTATATTTCGAAACACATGAAGAGGCTGTGGCGTTCGGAAAAAAGACGCTCCACGTGTTAGTGGTTAAGTGACCCGGCTGTGTCGGCTGTGATGGGAACGGAAAAGGTATTTGCAGATATTGGCAAATACCTTTTTTGAAAAGTGAAATTTATTGTTGATATTTTGTTCAAACTTACTTTACTATTTTTGCTCTGTATAATATAATATTTAACGAGCGTATTGTCTGATGGTACGCTTTCGCAATATGAATTCATAGAAATACGGGGGTACGTGACATGAAGGTTTGCGCAAAATGCGGAAACAAACTTGGCAAGCATGATAAGTTTTGCGGCAAATGCGGATCATCGGAGATTACCGAGACCAAATCCAGTTTCCTTTCCGGAATAATCGATTTCGGACCAAAACAGAAAAAATGTATTTATTGCGGAACTACGCTGGAAGGTAAGGCTAAGTTCTGTTTTGCGTGCGGAAAACCCACGGAGGGCGGCGTTTCGCTTTCTTTCCTTGATGAGAATAAAAATGCGCCTGTGCCTGAAGGGACCGGACTTGATTTTGAGAACGGTGATGTTCAGGGGGCAGATGCAGTCCAGGGGGCTGCCGAGGCTGCAGAGGCAGCGCCGAAAGCGGATGTTCCTGAGCTGGATTTCTTAAAATCAGCAGAAGATTTTTCTTCATCACTTGGCGGAGGTGCAAATACCGGAGTTACCCAGAATCCGGCCAGCCATCTTGCCGGAGACAGGAAAGAACCGAAAAAGAATGATTATGTACAGCCTGCAGCCGCTGCATGGAGCATACCACAGCCCGGATCTGCCGGGTCTGTTGTGGGAGCACCTGTGCCTCAGCCGGAAGAGCAGGATGATGCGACAGGCAACAGCTATGGCGGTAATGTCGCTCCTGCACCTGTTCCCGAGGCGCCTGTTCCTTCGCCTGTTCAGGCTGCACCTGTTGCACCTTCTGCTCAGCAGCAAAAGCCTATAAGTGATATGGAGGCTGCACGCAGAGCTCTCAAGGAAGAAGAGGAAAGACGTAAGCAGGAGGAAATCAGGAAACGCAGAGAAGCTGAAGCGGCGAGAAAAGCTGAGGAAGAGCGCAGACGCGCAGAAGAAGAAGCTGCTAAGAAAGCTGAGGAAGAAAGAAAAGCGGCTGAAGAAGCTGCTAAGAAAGCGGCTGAAGAAAAACGCCTTGCAGAGGAAGAAGCAATAAGAAGGGCAGAAGAAGAGAGAAAAGCTGCGGAAGAGGCTGCGAGAAAGGCGGAAGAAGAACGGCTTGCTATAGAAGAGGCGGCAAGAAAGGCAGAAGAAGAGAGAAAACGCGCGGCAGAAGAAGCTGCTAAAAAAGCTGAAGAAGCGAAGCGTCTTGCAGAAGAAGCTGCCAAGAAGGCAGAAGAGGAAAGAAAACGTGTTGAAGAAGAGGCGGCCCGCAGGGAAGAAGAAGCCAGGAAACGTGCCGAGG
>CAMOUW010000087.1 GCA_946626755.1 uncultured Clostridia bacterium | reverse complement strand
TGCATCCGGGTATTCCGCGCGCCACTTGTTAAGCTGCTTCATGGGCATTACCTCGAATCCGTCCATGACAGCTTCGATAGCTTTTACAGGATCTATCTCGGTAACGATAACCTTCGCCCCGAGCCCTTTTGCCCTCATGGCAACGCCCTTGCCACACCATCCATATCCGGCCACAACAACAGTCTTGCCGGCAACTATGAGATTCGTTGTGCGGTTTATGCCATCCCATACGGACTGGCCCGTACCGTACCTGTTATCAAAAAAATGCTTGCACTGTGCATTATTAACCTTGACCATAGGGAACTGAAGTTTTCCCTCACGGTTCATGGCTTCCAGCCTTATGATACCTGTCGTTGTCTCCTCGCATCCGCCGATCACACCGGGTATCAGATCCTTAAACTCGGTATGCATCATGTTCACCAGGTCGCCGCCGTCATCGATTATTATGTTAGGGCCTATCTCAAGTACCGCCCTTATGTGAGCATTATATTCTTCCTCTGTGCTGCCATGCCATGCATGAACCTCCAGACCGTCTGCCACAAGTGCGGCAGCAACATCATCCTGTGTTGAAAGTGGATTGGAGCCCGTTACATACATGTCCGCCCCGCCTGCCTTGAGCACCTTACAGAGATACGCGGTCTTTGCCTCCAGATGAACTGAAAGAGCCACCTTTTTTCCCTCAAAAGGTTTTGTCTTTGAGAAATCCTCCTCAAGTGTCCTGAGCAGGTCACAGTGGTTTTTTACCCACTCTATCTTCATAGCGCCTGACGGTGCCAGATTAATGTCTCTGATCTCGCTTGCCATATCTTCCTCCTTCCGGTGAACCTTTATAAACTATGATTGATAACAAACGCAAACAAAGTTAGTATAATCTATCCGATATTTTTTATCAAGGTATGCTATCCATCGGTATCAGACTGCTGCTCTTTTCACGGTAATGTTCTTCCTGTCAAACAGGCCTTCATCGAAAAACCACGGCATGATACCGTGGTCCTACATTTTTTTCATGTATTATCATGAATAATCTGCATAAACAAACTGCTTACATGATTCAAATTAAATTATTTGCACAAATTACCTGCTGATACAGAAACCTTTCAAAGCCAGAGTACAATCCGTTTACTGCTTATGAAACAGATATCGTCTCTACCTTGAATGCATCACTGCTCTTTACAGTCTGCTTGTCTATCTTAGCCCGGGCATCTGCTTCAGACTTGGCCTGGATAGCCTGTGAGATATCTGATGTAAGATAAAAACCTCTTAAAAACTTCTCTGCAAGATATTCGCCTGAAACCATATCAACGATAATAAACTTTTCCTTCATAACCGCGACCTCGTACTATACTCCCTCTCCCCATGCCACAGTAAGAAACGCTAATCTCTAAATTTCGTGAATATTATACCACTGAAAAACGAATTTTGCAACAAATGTAATAAAGTTCTGTAAACCACACGCCTATGCACTTGCTTGCTACCAGACAACGCTTTATGATAATATTAATTTGTTGGGGGGAATTTCCCTTTCCCCAAATCTTAATTACCTGAGCGGAGGGGCACATGGTAAAAAAACTTGCTAATATTTTATTTCGTTCTAACCTCGGAATCCATCAGAGACTGCTTAACCTGATCCTAAGTGCAGCGCTTGTGGGCGGCTTCATTTCAATGATAAGTACCCTGTTCATCGGCGGATATATGAGCGCCCTTATTGTATTCCTTATTCTTGTAGTAGTCTTTGTTTCCCTTGTATTATCGGTAAAATATAATAAGACTAACCTTGCCGGTGCGCTGGTGACCGGAGTTTCCAATATAATCATTTTTCCCTGTATGTATTTCACATCCGGCGGTTCATACAGCGGTATGCCACTATGGTTCGTACTCGGACTTATTTTTACATGGCTTACTCTCAAGGGGGCCCTCTGCTACATAATGTACGGCATAAATCTTATTGCCCTGTTAGGTACGATAATTGTCGGCGAGCTTCACCCGGAATGGTTTACCAAGATGCCGGCCAACTATATGCAAAACGACATAATGCAGTCCATTGTTATCGTTTCCTGCATAATAGGCATCATCTTCAAGTACCAGACCTATCTTTACGAAAAACAGCAGACCAAGATCCTTGAAACAGACAGACTGCTGCAGGTCGCAAATGATGCAAAGAGCCAGTTTCTTGCAAACATGTCACATGAGATCCGTACTCCCATTAATGGCATAATAGGCATGAACACAATGCTGCTTAAAGAGCTTGATAACGGAAACACCGAAGATGTCATGGAATATGCCAAGAACATCCAGAGTGCCTCCCAGACACTGCTCTCCCTTATCAATGATATTCTTGATATATCCAAGATTGAATCCGGAAAGATGGAAATCGTCCCCGTGGAATATGACCTCTTCTCAATACTTAATGACTGCTATAATATGAATTTCATAAGGGCACTGGAAAAAAATCTGACACTGGAGCTTGAAATCGAGGAATCTCTTCCTGCCATACTCTATGGCGATGAAGTACATGTCCGTCAGATTATCAACAACATTCTTTCCAATGCTGTAAAATATACTGAAAAAGGCAGCGTTCTCCTGCGAATGAGTGCTATAGAGCAGGACGATAAGGATGTCACCCTTAGGATCGAGGTCAAGGATACCGGTATAGGTATCAAAGAAGAAAACCTTGAAAAGCTCTTCCAGAATTTTACACGTATTGATGTAGAAAAAAATCGCAATATCGAAGGAACCGGTCTGGGACTCAGCCTCACTAAAAAGCTGATAGATCTTATGGGCGGTGAAATCCAGGTACAGAGTGAATACGGCGTAGGCTCCATATTTACGGTTATACTCAAGCAGGGCGTGGCAAGCACACATAAGATGGGCTCCTTTGATGAAAAATATCGTGCATACATCCAGCAGGAAGAAAAAACCAACGAAAACCGTATTGCACCTTCTGCCAGGGTACTTTTAGTAGATGATGTGCGCATGAACCTGCGAGTTGCCCAGGGACTGCTAAGCTCCACCCTCGCTACTATAGATATTGCCGGCGGTGGTGAAGAATGCCTGCAAATGATGCATGAGAAAAAATACGATATCGTATTTCTTGATCATATGATGCCCGGTTTGGACGGCATGGCAACTCTGAAAACCCTCAAGGCAGATAACACACATCCCAATCAGAATACACCTGTCATTGCACTCACTGCTAATGCAATAGTCGGTGCCAAGGAAATGTATATGAATGCCGGTTTTTCAGATTACATCACAAAGCCTATTCAGGAAAAAGAAATACTTGATGTATTCTTTGACTATGTTCCCTGTGAAAATGGAACTGATATGATTAATGTATCTAAACAGAATGAGAAAAAATTATCAGAAAGCAAAGCCGGTGAAAACATGAATACTACAACAAATTATAACAGCAATAACCGCAATACTGATACTTCCCGTGAAGATTACAGCATAAACACAACAGAGATACCGGTTGTGGATAGTGCAGACAGCGATGCTGATATTCCTTCCGAACATATTAAAAATGATAACAGTGAAAGACCACTTGAGGAGCGCTTCCCCACTCTCGACATAGAGCTTGCTTTCACATACTGTATGGAAGATGAAGAACTGTTTCTGGAAATGATAGATGAATATCTTATATGGGAGACTCCCAACGAGCTTGATGGGTATTTTGAGGCAAAAAACTGGAAAAACTACGAGATTGCAGTACACGCACTAAAGAGCACATCACTTAACATAGGTGCTAAGGAGCTTTCCGAACATGCTAAAGCTCTGGAATTTGCCGCTAAGGACTCCGATATCGAATATATTAAAGAACACCATAGTGAGGTCATGGATGAGTACCACAAGCTTATAGAGGATCTGAAACGAGGCATATAAGATACCTTAATCCTGCATGTTTTAATACATCAACCAGCCAGGCAGCATTACACTACACAGGAAACTCACAGTATCAGTTCCATCCCTATTTTCTGTGGAATAAGTCCCATAGACTCATAAAATTTAACAGCATCCGGATTACAGCTCCAAACATTAAGGGTTATATTATAAAAACCTTCCTTTTTAGCATATTCAGAAACAGACTCAAATAATAGACTTCCTACATGTTTTCCCCTCGCAGCTTCATCTACACAGATATCGTCTATGTAAAGCGTCTTTATGTCTGTAAGCACATTGTTGTTTAATTCCTGTTTATGAATACAAAATGCGTGACCCAGTATAGCCCCATTTTCATCCTCACATACAAATACAGGTGTATGCGTATCCCCAATTATATTTCTTAATTCATCTTCATTATATTTCGTTGCCGGCCCTTTAAAGATGTCCGGTCTTCCTTTGTGGTGAACCATGTCAACTTGTACAAGGAGTTTAAGTATAGCTGGGATATCTTTGTTCTGTGCAAACCTTACTTTATTCATATATTACCTTCCATTCATACTAAATTTTAAAGATACAACACACTTATATACTCATATCAATATTCTACAGAAAATAAAAAATAAAAATGCTGCAGCCCCCAGAAAACTGAAAACCACAGCACCCATTAACTGCCGGCGACCGGAATCGAACCGGTACGATATTGCTATCACGGGATTTTAAGTCCCGCGCGTCTGCCTGTTCCGCCACGCCGGCTGGTAAACATACTGTTTACTCTAAATATAAGGAGTTGTCCAATATACTGAACAACTCCCAGTGGAAGTTACAGGGCTCGAACCTGTGACCCTCTGCTTGTAAGGCAGATGCTCTCCCAGCTGAGCTAAACTTCCATAAACGACCCAGATCGGACTCGAACCGACGACCTCCGCCGTGACAGGGCGGCGCT
>CAMOUW010000086.1 GCA_946626755.1 uncultured Clostridia bacterium | reverse complement strand
CCTGTCTATATCACTTCCCGCAACGACAGACCTGAATACCGGATCCGGAAAATTCACCTCATTGATCTGAACTTCCTGAGCAGCCCGGACACTGCCTGAACCGCACATAAAAGCCGTTACCGCTGCCATAATTCCTGTCATACCGGCAAAAGCCCTGCCAATCACTTTTAGAAATTTCATATTGCCACCATAATATAAAGCTTTGTTTTATCGGATCTGATTATATGAACAAGTCAATGCCTCTCAAAAATTCTGAGAATTTTCACGTGTTCATCAGACAGGAATTTTTATATGACTATCCCTTCCAGATGGTCGCACTCATGCTGGATGATCTGTGCTATATATCCGGCATATTCCTGAGTATGCTGCCTGAATCCGTCATCCAGGTACTTTACCCGGATTTTTTTATAACGCTTTGTCTTCCTCACGCCATCCAGCGACAGACAGCCTTCTTCCGTATCATAGGGTACAGACTTCTGCAGTATCACAGGATTGACCAATACCATATCCATATTCCCCATCGATACGATGATGATACGCTTCTTATAACCTATCATATTTGCCGCCATTCCCACACAATGGTCACGGTTTGCTTTCAAGGTATCCTTCAGATCATCAATGACCTGCATGTCATCTCTTGTTGCTTCCTCGGATCTCTGCCCCAGAAAAAATACATCCTTAACTATCTGCTTAACCATTCCGAATACTCCATCAGCAACTACTGTCATATGATTCTCACGGTATATGTTTATACACCATATTTGAAATCTTCTTTCCCACAATTTTTCCGATTCAGGAATTTCAGTTTAGCACTATCCATTTCTATACTCAACGCATAAATAATATCATTATGCGATCTTTCCTGTTTTCTTCAGCCATTGGATCTCATCACGTATGGTTTCCCTGTATGATCTTGTAGCGTATCCCAATTCCCTTTTAGCTTTTCCTGAATCAAAATTATTATTTCTTGCCAGATTATAAACAGAGAAGCGTGTCATAAGAGGCTTTTCCCCGTTCTTTTTTGCTTTCTTTTCCATGATTCCCGCCAGGAATCCTGCAGCTCCGACCGGGAGAAACAGTTTTATCGGTCTGCAGCCGCTTTCTTCAGCTACCAGGCTGGTAAATTCCTTAAAGCTTACAGGCTCATTCCCAAGGATATAGCATTCCCCGCTTGATCCCTTCTCGGATGCACTTATTATACCATTGGCCAGATCCCTTACATCACATAGATTAAAACTTCCATCTATCCCGGCCGGCATTTTTCCGTTGATGATATCCACTAATGTTTTTGTAGTCTCCCCCATGGCAAAATCTTCCGGTCCGAGAATGCCTGACGGATGGACCACACAGGCTTCCAAACCTTCTGCGGCCGCTTTTAGTACGAGATTCGTTGCAAGAGCTTTCGACAGGGAATAGCACCCACGTATGCGTTCAGGATCAATTGGGATCTGTCCCTCACACTCATGTATAGCTCCGCTCTTTTCTTCGGGAATAGCACCTGTGGAGGAGCAGTATACAAGCTTCTTTATTTTTCTTTCCCGACAGAAAGCTATGATATTTTCCGTGCCGCCAACATTGACATCCATCACCTTTTTGCTATACTCCGGATTCACCGTAACTATGCTTGCGATATGTAAAACATATGTCTCAAACATATCCGTATCCTTAAAAAAGCGAGAAAGATCATCTCTGCTGCACAGATCTCCATAGATGATGTCAATACCGTCCGGCAGATATTTTACCGAAACATCTCCCGGCAATACTAAGGCTCTGACCTGCGCACCTCTTTCCAAAAGCTTTCTGCACACAGCACTTCCCAAAAATCCGGCTGCACCTGTTACAAGATATAATTTCTTATCCATGATATTTTCCTCCTTTTACCATTCTGCCTTCCACAGACTATATGTGGAAAGTTATATTCGACTAAATATTTAATTAACAGAAACTTCCCACTTGTTGTATACCACTAACTTCCTCACACCGGTAGCTTGCCTGACGGTGGTGCCGTTCGCACTGCTCACCTAAACACCGTCAGACAAGGCTACACGGTGTGGGAAGTTTCAGTTATTAAAATTCTACAGTTGGGGGAAATAAAAAAGAACAACACAATCTCCCGAATGTGTTGTTTTCAAGTATAAAGGTCCCACCATAATTTTAGAATTGTGTTGATTAGTGCCGATGGCTCAGGGTTTTATGATACATCTCCGGATCACGGTTATAAGTTCATCCATAGGCATCTCACAGTCTGTACGTACCCACTCTGTAACCAGTCCCAATAATCCCTTCATGTAAAAAATCATTATGTATGGCTGTTCCGTCTCGGACACACCAAAACGTGTAAGTATGGGACTGAATATTTCCTCATACCATTTCCTATACATTTTTTCAGCCCCCAAAACATCATATTTATCATGCATAAGACGAAAAAGCTTACGATTATCCTTAACAAAAGTCAGATACGGTGCCAGATATTCGTTTCCAATCAGAAAAAGATCCCCTTCTCTTTTTTCAGAAACCCTGAACCCATCCTGATGCATAGACCCAAAACGGTCAAAAAAATCCTGATACACAGCTTCCATCGTTTCCGCAAGCAGATCATTTACGTTATCATAATGAAGATAAAAAGTCGAACGGTTCACACCGGCCTTATCGCAAAGCTCTCTGACCGTAATAAGCTCAAAATCTTTCTCATCCAATAGTGCGATCAGGGCATTGTGCATTTTATTTGCTGAATTTCGATATCTGTTTTCATTTTTATTCATAAGATTTTCTCCACTGCCAGCTTACATATGCCAATCCCATAAAATCTGTTCACGCGCAAATTTTCCACTAAGTCTTTATTTTACGTAATGAACATCGGACAATTTAAGATTATGATATTATGACACAGGCATCTCCTGTTACCACTCCAAATATTCCGGCTTTTATGTTTTCATCTTTTTTTTCACAATCTCATCGACCACATTCATAACCAAACAATACAGTTATCACTTTATCTTAATCCCATGTCCGCATATGATCCTCTCAAACCGGTCAGCCCTGCGTGCAAGTTCACAGAGGGTACGACCACATTCCTCACGCCAAATATTATCCTCGGGATCTGCCGGTACTATGCCGCAGCCGATTTCATCGGATATTATTATCACATCCGGATTTCCTGAACACAGTTTTTCCGGAATAACGGACAAATCTTCAGCATGTGAAGTCTTTCTTCTGATATATGAATGAAAATGATTGATTATTTTATGTGACAGTAAATCATCATCACCGCATACATCACCATCTGCAACATCATTCTCATTTAATTCCTCATGGATATCCAGTACATACTTAAGCTTTCCCTGGCATCTTCCGCCTACATAAAGTTCCATTTATCCTTCTCTCTGCCTCAAATATATGCCGTCCTAAAACCTCGCCCTTTATCCAAATAGGATAGGAACAGACTACCTCTGCTACAGCATCTGCCTTTTTTGAAATTCCTCTGTTAACATATCCCAATGCCTCTATGTATTTGAGGCTATATTCGTCGTATTCATTTCCATCTGAGAAAACATCTTCTCCTACTATTACCACATTCTCAAAGTATGCGGCAGCGTTAAGCAGTTCCTCAAGCACATATTTTCCGGCATCTTCCCGTACAATGCCATCCTTAAACATTTCATTAGCCAGCAGTACTCCCACACTTTCCATAAGTACAGTATCGCTTCCGTACCATTTTTCTTTACCGGATATATCCGTGCATTCTTTTTCATGTGTTCCAGACAGTTTTATATTCTGCACGCTGTACGCAAGAGTTTTTTCCAATTCCATATCCACATCACAAGGTATCTCCAGCGTAATAAATCCTTTTCCTTCCCGCAATTTTCTGTGACGTTCGATCCTTTTTTCTGCCGTTTTGCTGTCATTTTTCATAAAAGCAAGATAGTACTTGCTCCCATTGCCGTTACATATTCTTTCCGTTATCCCCTCCGCAAAAGCTGACTTACCGGAAGCAGATCCGCCGGTCACCAATACAAGCATTATCCTTTCCTGCCTCCCATAATGTCGGTTACAGCCTCAATAAATGTATCATTATCTTCGGAACACTTAACAGCTATACGGTGCCAGGTATCATCCAGTCCCCTGAAATTACCGCAATTACGGATCATTATCCCTCTTTTTATAAATTCATCTTCCGTGAGTGTATCACTTTTAAAAAGTATAAAATCCGCATCAGACTTTACAATCCTTGCACCGCTTTTTTCAAGCGCCTCAATCAGTCTGCTTCGCTCAGCACTGACCGCCTTCCTCACTGCATCTATATACTCTTCCTGTTCAAGAGCAGCTGCACCTGCCTTGCATGCCATGCTGCTTACCTGCCATGGTGCACCGGCGTTTTTTATCTTCCCGGCAAGCTTTTCATCACCGCACAGACAGTAGCCAAGCCTTATCCCCGGCATTGCAAAAATCTTGGTAAAGCTGCGTATTATGATCACATTCTCAGTGAAATCTTCTGCTGATACAGACAGACCATCCTTTATGAATGGCAGGAAGCATTCATCCAGTATCAGATATGTTCCACACTCCCTGCATTTCCTTAATATCTTTTCCAATGTGCTGTTATCTGTAATCCGTCCGCTTGGATTAGAGGGAACCCCCATTATCACAGCCTCCGTATCCCTGCCTATTTCACACGCAAGTCCGGCATCAATGTCAAAATCCTTTGCCCCGTCAGTATAATAGAAATCTGTTCTGCTCCCCGAAGCAGAAAACGCTGCATCATATTCGGAAAAAGCCGGCACAGGTATGAGTACATTCCTGCACCTTAACGCATATGCAATACGGTAAATCAGATCAGATGCGCCATTACCGATCACCATGCATTCTGAAGGAATACCATATTTGTTCGAAAGTGCATTTCTGAGATCAATACACTCGTTATCCGGATACCGGTGTATATTATCTGCCTCATTAATAAAGACTCTCTTTACTTCCTCCGGCACAGGCAGCGGACTTATATTTACAGAAAAATCCAGCGGTTCCATTCCATTTTCTTTCAGATAGGGATATATATTCCCACCGTGTGTATTCATTTTTCCATA
>CAMOUW010000085.1 GCA_946626755.1 uncultured Clostridia bacterium | reverse complement strand
AGGTCTTTGAGATGAAGCATATTTTTCCTGCAGCTCTTTTTCCAGATCTTCCACCATGGCAGTCATACCGCAGCCTCTGTAGGTACCTTTCACAAAAGCAGAAGTGTACAAGCCTCCCGGGCTGTCTCCAATAACAACATTTGCACCGAGATCTGTTATCATCTCGCAAAGCCTTTTGATCAAAATGGGATGAGTTGTGCAGGCTTTTTCCGGTGCCATTGACGTGACCAGATTTGCCTTGATTCCAATGGTCATTCCGGGCTTTATGAAGGAAAGACCGTCTATATCGGAAAGTGCGCCCAAAAGCGCATCTGATACTTTTTCGTAATCATAAGATGCGCATTTACGCAACGAAACAGCGTCGAACATTGTGAAAAGAACTCCTTTTTATGCCTTTAATTTTAGAATTATAACACGAGCGCGTCGTAAATTTAATAAGAATTTTATACTCGGAATATTCTAATGAGGTGTAACATAATATTGTTATTTATTTGTAAGTGAAGGAGACTAGCAATTATGAAAAAACTATGGATTACAGGAATTATTTGTGCACTGGCTGTTTCTATGGCAGGATGCGGAGAAAGTACGACTTCAACTACCGACAGCAGCCTTAACGAGGAGCCGATAGTTCAGGAGCAGAGTACTGCTGCAGAGACTACTGCCGATTCAGAGGTTAAAGAAGAGAATAAACAGGAAACTGTGGAGAGTACAGATACAGCAGCCACCGGAGATCTTTACGAGGCTTTCAAGAATGGCGATGCAAAGGTAAAGTACACAGGCAATGGGGACAGAACTTCCTATCTGGACACAAAAAGTGCTTTAAAGGCCGGAGAGTCCTACACAATAAGCGAGATTTTAAGTGCACTTGAGGCTGTATCCGAAAATAAGTCCTCATCTGATGTGAAATACACAGATATTGACTGCGGAGAGGACGGAGTAAAAGAGCTGCTTGCAGAGGCACAGTTTGGCGAGGAGTTCACCCTTTATATGATAATCAAGCAGATTGATGATGAGCTGGTTATGTGCTTTGATCAGGATGGATGGTCAAGAAGTTATGTCACTGTAAATGCTGACGGAACCATTGAAAGCGGCGGTTCCAGCGGAGCAGCGGTTCACAGCGTTGATTATGCTTTTGTTGATCAGAACGGAGATTATAAGTTCTATTACGGAGTAGAAGAGACGCTTACGCTTTACGGTGATTTCTATGCATATAAGAATGGCACAGATTACGTAACTATCTCAACTGAAGGGCTTGATATAGACCACCTTGGAGTCAGAGACTATTACTTTGATGCTGACTATGAAAATCGCAGTCACTACTATTCTTATTTTGTGATCGACGATTCGTTTGAAGATGTTACCACAGACAGCGACTATGATGATTCAAATGAGCTGAAGAAGAGATTTACAGAGGCCGGTATAGAGACATATACAAAAGCTGAAATGGAGCAGATGGTAAAAGACAGAGCGTCAGAGATCGGTTATAAACAGTAATAAATAGTAATGAGCAGTAATATGCTTTTAGGAAGCTGTCCACTTTTGTGGGCAGCTTTTTTTGGCAAAATAAACGTCCTGTGATAATATAGCTCTATGTTTAAGTGGGAGGAATGATGAATGCTAAAAGACTATTGTGTTATTTTCGATATGGACGGTGTTATCTTTGATTCCGAGAGAGCGTGTCTTTATACCTGGACTGAAACTGCGAATAAATACGGTATAGGTAATGTGAGGGAAGTTTTTAACAGATGCATTGGCACCAATAATAATCAGACACATCAGATTGTGGAGGACGCCTATTCGAAAGAGTTTGGCGAGGGAATAGCTGATAAGCTTCTGTCTGAGAGCAGCCGGCTTTTTCATGAGAAATACGACGGAGGAAATCTTCCTCTTAAGGACGGGGTAAAAGAGATCCTTGAGTACCTCAGGGAAAAGAATGTGCGCTGCGGTGTAGCATCATCCACAAGAAAAGCAGTCGTAGAAGCAGAGCTTAAAGATGCCGGACTCATTGATTATTTTGAAGAGATAGTCGGAGGAGATGCGGTAAAAATATCAAAGCCGGATCCGGAAATCTACCTTCTGGCATGCGATAAAATGAAGACTAAGCCGGAAAATGCTTTTGCAATAGAAGACTCTTTTAACGGTATCAGATCAGCTCATGCAGCGGGCATGAAACCTATCATGGTTCCTGACATGATCCTTGCTGACGATGAGATGAGGCGCCTTTCGGTTTCTGTGTTCGAGAACCTGAAAGCGGTTGTTGATTTTTTTGAAAAAAACTTCTAATGACGGCCTATCTGGTTTATTTAGATAAAACATATAAAATTTCTGCTTGTTTTTGGAATCGATTTGAGATATCATTCCAAATGGACAATTTAATAGACGGGAGCTTGTATTACAGGCTGAGAGGAAGGTATGACCTTCGACCGAGAACCTGATTTGGATAATGCCAACGTAGGGATGCCTTTTTGTATATGGAATGGAAATTTTTGCGGAAGCTATCTTGTCAGGTAGCCTCCGTTTTTTATTTTCTCAACCTCCAAACTCCCTAAGGTAAGGAGAAAAGGTATGAAAAATGGTAAGATCAAAAGTAACTATCTACGTAGAATGGTGATGCTGGGGATGTTCATAGCCCTTGGAGTTGTAATATCACCAATTCTCAGAATTGAGGGAATGTGTCCTATGGCACATCTGATCAATATCACCTGCGCAGTACTTATGGGCCCCGGATATGCCCTTTTGTGCGCACTCTTAATCGGAATCATCAGAATGATGATAATGGGTATTCCGCCACTTGCCCTTACGGGAGCAATATTTGGCGCTACCTTGTCAGGTGTATTCTACAAACTTTCAAGGGGAAAAATAATCGCAGCAGTTTTGGGTGAAATCTTTGGAACCGGAGTAATCGGAGCAATTGTCTCATACCCTGTAATGACCTATCTCTGGGGAAAAGAAGGTCTTACATGGTTTTTCTACGTTCCGTCATTCATCATGGGAACACTCATCGGAGGAAGCATTGCGTTTCTTCTGCTCAAGAGACTTGAAGCTACAGGGGCACTTGTAAAGATGCAAAATTCTCTTAAAGATGAGTATGTAAAGGAAAAAGAAGCTGCATGAAAAAGGAAATATATAAGCCGCTGATCCACTGCATCACAAATCCAATTTCGATGATGCAGTGTGCAAATACAATTTTGGGACTGGGCGGAAAGCCTATAATGGCGGAGCATCCTCTGGAGGTAAAAGAGATAACGGCCACAGCGAAAGCTCTTTTATTAAACTTTGGGAATATATCCGACAGCAGAATGGAAGCCATGAGGGTTTCTTTTGGGGAGGCGCTTGAAATGGATATTCCGGTTGTCATCGATGCTGTGGGCGTATCTTGTTCGAGGCTTCGAAGAAACTTTTTTGACGAGCTTATTAAAAAGAGGACCAAAGAGTCTTTTCTTGTTATCAAGGGAAATTACTCGGAGATACTCTCAATCCATGATGAGAATTACAGAGCGGAAGGCGTGGATGTCAAAGAAGGAACCCGAAGGGAAACTGTCTTGACGGCAGCAGGTGAGGTCGCAAAAAGGTACAGTGCCATTGTGCTTGCCAGCGGAGCTACTGACATAGTGACGGATGGGAAATGCATGGAGCTTGTCGATAACGGATGTCTCGAATTGGCACTCATAACAGGCACCGGTTGTATGCTGGGAGCCGCCTGTGCCTTTTTTATCAGCGGGAAAAGAGATATTGAATCCGTAACAAAGGCCTGTCTCGTCCTGGGAATTGCAGGAGAACTGGCAGCTGAGGATGCATGTTTAGATTCGGTGTCAGCTGGCAGGCTTCCGGAGCAGGCAGCAGAATCTACAGCGCCGGATTTTGCAACCGGTATGACATTCAGGTCAGGGTCTTTTCTCGTAAGGCTCCTTGATCACATCGGGGTAATGACTGATGAGGAAATAGAGAGAAAGAAAAAACTAACACAAATTTGATCCGGGAGAAGAAGCATGGAAAGAGTACGAAGGGAGCAGATGAAGCTCTACCTTGTTACAGACAGTACAAATCTGACTGAGGAAGAGTTTTTGCATAAGGTGGAGGATGCCCTTAAAGGCGGAGTCACCTTTTTACAGATAAGAGAAAAAGAAAGAAGCACTCTGGAATACATAGAGCTTGCCAAAAAAGTGCATGAAATCTCCGGGCGCTATAACGTGCCTATGGTGGTTGATGACAGAGTTGATGTGGCAATGGCAGTAGGTGCAGAAGGCGTGCACCTGGGACAGAGTGACATGCCGGTTGATATCGCAAGGAAGATTCTTGGCGATGAAAAGATAATCGGTGCTACGGCAAAGACCGTAGAACAGGCAAAAAAGGCCCGGCAGATGGGTGCTGATTACCTGGGTGTCGGAGCAATCTACCCCACAACCACAAAGGTTAAGACCATTATCACTTCGGTGGATACACTTAAAAATATCTGCAATGAAGTGGATATATGTGTCAATGCTATAGGCGGGCTTAACAAGGACAATATTGATGTGCTAAAGGATGCACCCATATCCGGTATCTGCGTGGTGTCCGCAATCATGAAGAGCCAGGATCCATGTCTTGCGGCAAAAGAACTTTTGGAGAAAATGAGTGAGCTGGGGATAGGGAAAAAAGTATGAAAAAAGTTTTGTCGATAGCGGGCAGTGACCCTTCCGGAGGAGCCGGAATACAGGCGGATCTTAAAACCATGGAAGCTCACGGAGTATACGGGATGAGCGTTATCACAGCGCTGACTGCGCAGAATACCATAGGTGTCACCGGGAAACTTCCTGTACCAGCCGAATTTGTTCGAGAGCAGCTTTTGGCTGTGTACGACGATATTGTTCCGGATGCGGTCAAAATAGGCATGCTCCCTGATGCGGAAGTAATGAGTGCAGTAAGGGATGTGCTCACAGGAAGAGGGCAAAAAAATATCGTGCTGGATCCGGTGCTTAGTTCAACTTCGGGTACAAAGCTATCATCGGATGATGCAATGAGTTTTTTGAAAATAAAGCTTTTTCCTGTCTGTACCCTGATAACGCCAAATATTCCGGAAGCAGAAAAACTGACAGAAATTAACATAACATCAAAAGAGACTATGGAGGA
>CAMOUW010000084.1 GCA_946626755.1 uncultured Clostridia bacterium | reverse complement strand
AGTCCTTGTTATAGAAATCTATGGAACGAACGATTCCGAGACCGTTGGTTAAAACACCAAACTTATAGGCATAGCAGAAGTGACCGTTAATGTATTGATGCTTTACTTCATGATTTGAGGCTGCTGATGCGGGCATTGAAGCATAAGCTGCCTTGTAAGGATCATAGGAATCATCAAAGTTATTTGCTTTTGCATAAGCTTTAAGTTGTTTAATGATGCGATTAGCATATTTAGGATTGTTCTCAGTCACATAAGCTTCAATGCCGGAGGTGTCAAACAGAAGCATAGAGGCGAGATTGCTGTCGATGTCTTGGCATATCGGTTCAGTGGCATCTACCAGATTGTCAAAAACTGATTGTAAGTCCGTTAGGAAGTCTTGTTTAAAGCGAGTGATTTTTGAAGCATCAGGAACTTTGGTGAATCCACAGAATTCTCTTAGATGTCTGGAATAACGAAGAAATACAAGTAAAAGAGAATCTGTAGGAATGGAAAAGATGCGTTGAATAATCAGAGCCCAAAGCATTGCAGTCAAAGGATATTTACGATTTCTGCCGGTAGTTGCATAGTAATGACGGCGAAAAGAAATCGGAACAAGTTCATCAAGGTCAATGTGATTTTCAAGCAGAGTAAGAAACTGAGGTTTGTCAGATTCATAAATATCTTTACAATCTTCAAAAATATCTGCCAAAGAGAGTTGTTTTTGTGTTATCATAGGTATGTCTCCTTTCGGGGTGTGGTTTATGGTTTTGAGCAACTCCATTATATCACAAACCGTGAGGAGATTTTTAATTTTAATAACAAAAAAATGCCGTATATATGCGGCTTACGGCGTTTCGCAAACGCCTAATAATATGACGAATGAAAGGAGTGATCCGGTTATGAAAAAACATGTCCATAGGCAGGTGGAATAACACATATACAGGGAAATATCAGAACTACAATATCAAAAAAGGATACGTGGTGTAATGTAAAATAATAATACAAAAAATCTTTTATTATTGTCACAAGAATTTCAATGTGATATACTTTCGGTAAAATATGACATCGACTAAATGTTTCATCTTTTGGTTTTATGTTATTGTACTTTTAATATAAGTCAGGGAGGATTTTATTTATGAAGAGAATTAAAAGAGCAGCACTGGGGATCCTTGCGGGAGCACTTGTGGGAACAGGTGCGGTCACGGGAGTGATGGCGTTTACGCCGGTACAGGCAAATGCTGAAGCCCCGGATTATATGCCCAGCAAAAATATAATGACGCCTACAAAGCTGGAGTATAATAAATCATATAAGAAAAATATCAGGGGAGATAAGGACGGAAGCTATTATTATTTCACTACGGATTCGTCAAGCAAGCCTTATTCTATCGAGATTTTTAATGATGTTGATTCCAAAAACAGTATTCAGGTTAAGTGCTATGAAATGGATGCTGACAACAGTAATCAGAGTGATGTATTTGGTTCTCAGTGGGATTATGGTATAGGAATTAATGTCAACGACCGTTATAAAAAGACATTGGAAGTAGGAACAGAAAAAGGAATGCTAAAACCTAATTGTAAATATATGATCAGGGTGGGAGGTCTTCATTCTTATTATTACTTAAATCCCATCTACGATGATGAAAATTTTATCGTTCATTTTAAAATCGGTCACGAAAGTGCCCCGACATTTTCCGATGTAAAGAAAAGTGACTGGTATTATGCTCCCGTTGTGTGGGCGGCCAGTAATAATATAGTTACCGGAACTAACGGAAAATTCTATCCGGCAAGCAGCTGTACAAGAGAACAGGCAGTCACCTTCCTTTGGAGGATGGCCGGTAAGCCTGAACCTAAGAGCATGGTAAGTAAGTTCTCTGATGTAAAAGATAAAAACAGATATTCATACAAGGCGATCATGTGGGGGACTGAAAATGGCATTATAACAGGTACAAATGGTAAGTTCTATCCCACAGGCACCTGTACCAGAGAGCAGATAGTGACCATTATATGGCGTCTTGCGGGTAAGCCTGAACCTATAAACAAAAACAGCAAGTTCAAAGACATAACAAACAAAAATCGCTATTCTTACAAAGCAGTCATGTGGGCGCATGAGAACGGTATCACCACAGGTACAAACGGTAAGTTCTATCCTACAGGACAGTGCAAGAGGAGGGAAATAGTAACATTTATATACAGGTATAAGAACTGATCAACTGTTTTTAAAACGCTGTCTTTTCAAACTATAAATTTCTTGTCGGAGTCTCCGGCAAATCAAAAACGCACGCGTGACAGCGTGCGTTTTTGCTATTTACCCGGGATCCGGGATACATATCACCGGGACTGTCGAAAGGGCATCTGTGTTTTTTGCTGTTTGAAAATAATATCATCTTCAAATTAGCCCGTTCATTTCCTAATAATATTCTAATGACTATTGGTGATTGTCATTGGTTTTTCGGTCTGTTATACTGAAAATATAACACATAATTCACAAATAAAAATGAAAGTTGCGGGATTCCTAAAAAAGCATTACCATCGGCGCAAACGGAATGTTCAGAACCGGTAAGACCTGCGTCGGGGCGGAGATAGTTACATTTATTTACAGATATAAGGACACAATAAAATAAGGTGATAAAGACTGCAGATTATGATGGAGGGAGAAATGTTATGAAAAAGAAAAAGTCTTATAAGAACAGAAAAAAATTTTCCTCATTAGTAATAGGGGCTTGCTGTGCCGCCATGATCGTGCCGTGTACATTGTTACCGGTGTTTCCGGGGACGGCTGAAGTGTATGCTGCGCAGGAATTTGAAGGTGATGTTCCCGGGTGGGACAATTTGGGCGTATACACCCGGAGCGGTGACTGGGGGTATATGTATTATGGCGACTATACAGAAAATAATCAAAAGGTCAGCAGATTATATATAGTGGATTATAACGGAACATCGGATACGATAACCATACCGGATACAATAGACGGAAAGAAAGTATATGGTATTTCATGTAATTTTGACAAAAAATACGGTGAGAGTTGGAACGTAAGATCAATAACCGTTTCAAAAGGCATCCGGGTGATCGGAGCCCAGTCCTTTCACTCTACCAAAACAAAAAGTAAACTGACTGAAATAAAATTTGAAAAGGGTTCACAGTTAACCAGAATAGGTGGTGGGGCATTTTATTCATGTAAAAATTTGAAAAAAATAGAAATCCCCGACAATGTTACAACAATCGGTCTTGATGCTTTTAACGAGTGCGATAATCTGACTTATGTAAGCCTTGGGAAAAAAATGGAACCATTTTATGATGGAACCGGAAGGAGGGAATTGATAGGTGGGGTCTTTAATGATTATGGCTGGATCGATTACTATTATAATCCTTTTGTAAAATCACAAAACATTACATTTCACGTTCCTTCAGATTCTGAAAATTTTAAAGTAATAAACGGTGTTTTATATTCCAGGGACGGCGCTGTTTTATACTACAGACCGGCAGGAAATGCAAATGCGTCATTTACAGTGCCTGACCCGGTAAAAGTTATCGCGGCCAATGCTTTTTGTTTTGACGGGAATCTAACAAATATCAGTCTTAATAAGGGACTGGAAACCATAGGGGAGAAAGCTTTTTGTGAGACGGGTATTAAGACCGTAAGTATACCTGATTCTGTAAACTGGATAGACAATCGCGCATTTGCTTTATGCGAATCTCTGGAAACAGTTAAAATAGGAAAAGGCGTAACGGATCTGCAGCACAACGGAGCAAAAGAACAGTTTTACGGCTGCAGTAAACTGAATAATGTTTCTCTCCCGAATTCGTTAAAAACAATAAGCTGGGGATGTTTTGAGAATTGTAATTTACTGAATAGTATCTTTTTACCTGATAGTATACAAAAAATAAATATCGGGGCATTTGCAGATTGTGTAAATCTGACAACTGTCAGCGGTGCAACGGGGCTTGAAATAATATCCAATACTGCTTTTTTGAATACCAATATACGTTCATTTCCCTATGGTAATAAATTAAAGTTTATTTCAGGTACGGCTTTTTATGAATGTGATAACTTTGATGGTGTATATCCCGGATATTTAAATCAAAATCCTGATGCAGACGGAGATAAAGTACGGGATTATTATAAGAGCTCAAATTTGATCCTCACCGGAATTGATGACTATGATAAGGCCTGGGAGGTTCTGGAATTAGTTAATAAAGAAAGAAGCAGCAGGGGGATAAGTCCTCTGAAAATGGATAAAGAACTGCTTCAGGTGGCAATGCAGAGGGCGGCTGAAATTGTTGTACGGTATGAAAGAAGCCACAAAAGACCGGACGGAACTTTGTTTTCTGATATGATCTCTGATATGACATCTTATGACTATGCGGAAAATATATCAGCTTTTGATAAAACTCCTTCCGATGCTGTAAAAGGATGGATGGACTCCGAAGGGCACAGGGAAAATATACTAGAAAGCGGGTATAAAAGCACAGGAATAGGAGTTTTTCAGTTAGACGGAAAATATTTTTGGGTACAGATATTTGGATCATCGGATACATCACAAGCAGCTAAGCCCTCAAATGCCAGGGTCGATCATAATATAGGCATACTTGAAAATGTTTATTCACCGGAGTTCAGTCTTATTGATGAAAGATATAATGTATCATCCACGATGGACGTCGGAAAAAGCAAAACCCTTTCCATGTATGTAAATAAGTCAGGCAATGCCTCTCCGCGATCATTTGTTTGGAAATCATCAAATGAAAAGGTTGCCAAAGTAGATTCATCCGGCAAGGTCACGGCTGTCTCCGAAGGCACGGCAACAATAACGGCGCAATTGTCGGACACATCCATCAGTGCACAGCACAAGGTAACGGTCAACCCGGCGGCAAAAGTTACTCTTGACAAAAAACTTGTGGTTTTGGATAAAGGAAAATCTGCAAAACTGACAGGTACCGTAACTCCGGCAAGTTACGAAAATAAAACCGTTACCTGGTCAAGCTCAAATAATAATGTGGCCACGGTGGATTCAAACGGAAATGTGAAAGCCGTAAACCACGGAATCGCTAAGATCACAGCAAAGATCGCAAACGGCAAGACCGCTGAGTGCGAGGTACGGGTAAACTTTATAGATGTCACCAACGCTAAAGATTGGTACTACAAGCCTGTCTACTGGGCGGCAGAAAAAGGGATAACCACGGGAACGGACGGTAAGTTCTTCCCGGCTGACAGCTGTACCCGTGAGCAGGCCGTCACCTTCCTGTGGAGGATGGCAGGAAAACCCAATCCCAAAAACATGACCAGCAG
>CAMOUW010000083.1 GCA_946626755.1 uncultured Clostridia bacterium | reverse complement strand
AAAGAAGGGGGTGAGTGATCATGCTTCTTACGATTGCAGCAATCGGTGTAGCGGTATGGGGTGTCTGTCTCGCTATTTACGAGATCGGCACCTTTATTGATGATATTTTCCATAATGATTAAGGAGGGGCGTATGAGTTTTCTGATCAGCAACTGTGGCAGCAATGAAAATGGAAAAGCAACCGGTGGGAAGGCCGGCGATCAGACCGGAGGGGAATGGAGGATCAGGGAATGGTATAACCGCCCATGGGACTGCGTGCTCCGCCACCCGAATGCGAACGTACGTAACCTGATCGCCTCTATGGCAAAGGCGGCAGCGGAGAATGACAACATCGGATACGGTCAGGACACCCGCTACACCTTCTGGGAGCAGCTGCAGGCGAAGGGGTATGATCCGGCAAAGATCAACAAGGCTTGTGACGCTGACTGCTCGTCTGGTGTGGCAGCGATCGTGAAAGCGGTCGGATACCGGCTTAACATCTCGAAGTTGAAGTATGTCAGCATCTACCTCTTTACAGGCAATCTGAAAGCGGGACTGAGCGCGGCAGGCTTCGAGGTACTGACCGGCTCCAAGTACGTGAAGGGAACGGAGTATCTGCTGCCGGGAGACATTCTTCTCAACGAGGTGCACCATACCTGCATTGCGCTTGGGAAGGGAAGCAAGGCCGTAAGCAGTTCGGATGCAAACGCCGGGAAGATCGGGACCTGCACGGTGGAGCTGAAGACGTTCCTGGTGGGAGCACAGGATAATCAGATCCGGGCGATCCAGCGTCTGCTCAATGCCATGGGCTACACGGACCAGCAGAAGAAAGCTCTGGAAGTAGACGGTGAGCTTGGAGAGAAGACCGCATACGCCATCACACAGTTCCAGAAAAAACAGGGGATGCAGAATATCAACTATGGGACGGTAGCCGGGCTTACCTGGAAGCTGCTGCTCAACAGTCTGTGATAAGGATACCTGCAATGGGAGAATTCCTTTTGCAGGTGGGTTTTTATTGTGGGTAATGACATAGGATGATATAATTGTGTCGGAAAGTACAAATCAAACTTTGGGATAGTATGGGGAAAAAGAAGGAACACTGGGTGGTCCGTCCCATGATGATACATCGTCTGAGCACAGTGGAACAAAACCAAACAGCGGGACGATGATGCTCGATGCGACATGCGCGCCACAGTATGCTCTGTTATTGAGCATACACTAAGTATGTTATTGTAACAGTTTTCGTACAGGATGTGGCTTATTATAAGTTTTTTTCGTAAAGAAACGGGACAATATTTATAACTGAATTTCGATATTTTACGTTTATCATCGCAACGGAAGACTGCGAAAAGCACATGATTCCAAGTGGACAAAAGTCTTTTTCTAAAAAAAGGAGCGTTAAAAAATGTACAAAGATTTTCAGGGAAATGATATAAGGCATGGAAAGTGTTTTCAGATGTTCCTGATAAGTATTTTAACGATCATATGCCTGGTTGAAATGTCGTTTTGCACGAGTGCGAAAACTGTTGTAATACCACCAGATGCCGTTAGTTATAATGGGCATTTTTATTATTTGTTTGATTTACATTCTAGTTGGAATGCAGCGAAAAAGTTTTGTGAATCAATGGGCGGACATATGGCAACTATTACTTCAAAAGCAGAGAATAATTTTGTCTTCCGTTACATTAAAAAGAAGGGATATTACAACGTTTACTTTGGCTTATATAAAACGGGAAATGGACAGTGGAAATGGGTAACAAACGAACCTGTATCCTACTTGAACTGGGCATACGGGGAACCAAATGATGTTACTGAAAAATATGCAATGTTCTACTCTGTATATACAGACGGGAAATGGAATAACGGCCATTTCTATTCTGGCGATACTATTTTCCTGTGTGAATGGGATGCTAACAGTACTAAATTAAATAAAGTGAAAAAGAAAGGGGCACAGATCAAAAATGGCAAGGCGATCTATGTCGTAACGAAAACTGGCGCAAGTCCGGAAGTACAGTATAAAATGCCATTGAAAAAAACTTATACATCTATAACGATACCGGCGACTATAAAAAGCGGGGGAATTGTTTATAAAGTGACATCGATAGCTTCAGGAGCCTGTAAGAGCAATAAGAAACTAAAAGAAGTGGTGATTGGAGAGAATGTGATAAAAATCGGGAAAGGCGCGTTTCAATCATGTAAAAATCTTATCAATATACTTTTAAAGTCTTCGAAAGTGAAAGACATAGGAATAAATGCTTTTAAAGATGTGAGTAAAAAGGCAATCATATTGACAGTGTTTTAGTGAGTTCCAAAGAGATAAATGGAGTAAACTGTGATTTTTTTAAATATAGGAGACATTAAAAATGAATAAAAAAATCAGATTGGCCTCATTATTAATTCTTTTATTTCTGTATTTCACTCCTATGGCATGCAGGGCAGAGGGAAAATTAAACATTCTTGGTTTGTGTATGACTAACGAATTTGAGAAAGGTTATAACTCAATGATGGAGCTTTTTAAAAGAACAAAACTTCCCGGATATCGACTGAATGTGTATGAGTCATATGCAAAGGATTTGGATAAAGATCCAACCACAAGAGAGAATATTAATGATAAATTTAGTGAATGCTTCGGAAAAAGTACGGGAAGTGACATTAACCTGCTTTATCTCGTTGCTCACGGCTATTCAGGATCAGATAAGGGAAAGCCAATAGCCAATAATACTGGATTTTTCTTTGCACATAGCGGTGGCTCCGAAGATCAAGTTTATTTATTCAGTAATCTTGCACGGAAGCTGTCCACTTACAAAGGTACATTTTACTGCATTTTCGATACTTGTTATTCTGGAGGGTTTATAACCGCTGGTTTAGGGAAACTTAGCGATGATAATAGAAACAGATTTCATTGTATCTGCAGTACTAGGGATGATGAAGTGGGTCGTGGAATTTACGGGGTTTCTACTTACTTTTCCTTAAAGATGGCAACTGGGTTAGTCCCAAGACCGAAGACAATTACATATTTACCAGTATCAGGAATACCTGTCTATTCTTTATATCTTCCGGCAGACAAAAATAAAGACGGACTGATTACCATGAATGAAGTATATGATTATACTAAATCATTCTTTGCAACTTTTTCAATAACGACTAAATTTGGAGACAAAGATGAGGTCTTGTTTCAGTTCGGGTATTTCAAATTTAAGAAAAGTGCTGTTTCGGTCAAGCTTAAGAAAAAAACATATACAATGAACGTTGAGATAAAGGACTTGTATGGTAAAAACATTAGTCTCGGCGGAATATATACGACATCATTCCTGGATGGAATAAAGGTTTCGTTAAAATCTAGTAATCCTGATGTTGCAAGTGTTGATAATAAGGGAAAACTTACATTAAAAAAAGCAGGAACCACAACTATTACAGCGACTCTTACAGATAAATATGGGAAACCTTGTTTAGGAAGTGAGGACTACTGTAAAGTGACAGTAATTGGAAATCCGACCATTAATGTGTCTCCTTCCTCATTGGCAATGCAGACAGGTGAACAGAAAACGCTTAATGCATCGATAACCAATACAAACAATAGTATAAAATGGAAAAGCAGTAATACAAAAATTGCGACAGTTAATAAAAATGGATTGATTAAAGCAAAAAAAGAAGGCACCGTAACAATTACAGCAACTGTAGAAGGCGTTTCTTCGAAATGTAAAGTTACAGTCAAATCTAAATCTGACAAAAAAAAGGCTGAGAAAAATCAGAAGAAGCATATTATAGATCTGGCAGATTATGTGGGAAAGAAGGAAAGTATATTTAAAACGGTTGCAGATGGCTGGAAGAAAAAGAAAGAGTATGGAGCATCAACATATTACTGGTATGGTAAAACAAAAAGCTATAATAAAAAAGATTATGATTTTGCTAGGATAACAATGCCGAGTGAAAAGGAATTGGGAGAGGCGTTTATTGGTGTAAAATCTAAATATATCTGTATTTGTGGGGTTCATATTGGGATTAATTACAACACAGCACATAACTTGCTAAAGAAACGAGGCTATAAGAAAGTAAATGAATGGGAGTCGTATGATGGTAGCATACTCAGGATTTATCGTAAGGGAAACATAGATGTGCGTTATAGCTATAAAAATGGTAAAGTTGATACTATCGCTATTTCTAGAATGTAGGGGGCATTTTGAGAATATGATAGTTTTTCTGCAAATAACTGATAAGAGATAGCTTTATGGGTCTCCTGTGATATACACCATACATCACAGGAGGCCTTTTATGATGGCAAAAAGAGAAAAAAACCAGTCCATAAAGTAGTGATGAGGAGTATCACCAAAGATTGTGCAAACCTCCATACTGACGTAAGATAGACGTAAATGGTAAACCATAGGTGCCAAGTTAGTATTTGAGCCACTAAGGACGGCTCTGTTACAATCAGCAGGAAAAATTGTCGGAAAGAACTGGAAACTGCTGCTAATAGCTTGTCACATTTCTATCGCTTTTCCAAATTTCTGCGTGGATGTTTTCCGTCTTCTGTGTATATATCTATGTAAACAAAATCACAACGCGCCGCGCAAGAGAAGCGGCAGGTTCAGAATATAAATATATACATAAAAAGGAGAAAAAGCATCATGACAGAAATCAGGAAAATCAATGGCCAGGAACTTGAGAACGTAGCAGGCGGAGAAGGATATAACTATGATTATAACAGCGGTTGGAGAACCGTAAAGAACATCCAGAGCGGATACCTTGCAATTCGTACTGCGCCGAGCTTTGCATATGAGAACGAAGTAATTCACAAAGGCCCGACGAACGGTCAGAATGTTCAGATCACCGGCAGCACGGTAAAGGGCACCGGCATCAATGGTGTTCCGGCCACGTATGTGTGGGTATACTCCCCGGATTTCGGCGTTTCCGGTTATGTGAACACATACTTCCTCGGATAATCCTTTTTAACTATTAATTGTATATCACCGTGCTGCCTGGCTTTTTCTTTGGCCTTAAATATGAAAAGTATCAAATGAACGGAGGGTATTACTTGCTATATTCACCCCTCAGAGGTAACATGTGACACTACCAGGAAAGGAGGAACAGGATTGCAGATTCAGGTTATTAAGCCTAAGAAACGAACCGCGGATAATAAGCTGCGCGTTTGCGCATACTGCCGTGTGTCCACATTGGAAGAAGAACAGGCAAATTCTCTGGAGAACCAGATCAGTCATTACGAGACGCTGATCAAAGGAAATCCTTCTTACGCATTTGCAGGGGTTTACTCCGACCAGGGGATCTCCGGATTTAAAGAGAACCGTCCCGGCTTTCAGGCCATGCTGGAAGCGGCAAGGCGCGGAGAGATTGATCTGATCATAACCAAGTC
>CAMOUW010000082.1 GCA_946626755.1 uncultured Clostridia bacterium | reverse complement strand
AAATCGTTAATAGTTTTCATAGTTCTGCCACCAGTATATAGACTTTTCAAAGTCACATGAATCATCCTTTATATCTGCGTACTGCTCTTTCTTTTTTTTACAAGATTTGTGATAAGCTTCTGTAAGTGCTTCTTTAAGCGTATAGCCATCTCTAATACGGGCATAGAATATGTTAACAGGGATGCCATAGCAGTCACATCTATCATTAACAGTGGCAAAACGGTTTCCTAAATGGTCTATACAGGGTTTTTTACGCCTATACCAGTAAGGCTTTCTTCAAGCGAGTAGCCTGCTTTCATACGCTGATAAAAACAGCCATAACTGGTGCCGTGATAATCACACATCTCCTGAAGGTTTTTAAAGAATTTTCCATTATGATCTGTAATCCCCATTTTTATACCTCGCATACTTCCTTTGTGATGCTGTTTTTTTCTCTTTTTTCAAGTATGGCTTCAAAACCTGCAGTCAGCTTCTTTATATCAGCAAGGGTAAAGCTGTCAGCTTTATCACAGTAAAGATTATCGGAAGCATAAACATAATGGCAGGTTTCAGTGTAGTCACGGCTGTAATGTACTGTAAGTCCACGTAACTTGACATCAAGGGATAAGTTGCGACGCTTTTCGTGGAATCTTCTTTCGCTTGCACGCATCCCCGGATTCCAAAAATACATTTTTTTCGTCAGCTCACGCTCCTCTTCGATACGAATAAGATCATCTACATAGCTTTTAAGCTTGTCTGTGTGTATCTTTCTGTTTGCCTCAATAATGGCTGAAATCTGATCTTTTTTCATACTGTCACTCTTTCTCCGGCTGTGAGCTACCGGTGCTTTTGTTAGTGGATGTAGTTTTTTATCTTCAAGCAGATGAGATATGGGAAGCGGATCAAAGAAAGGATTCCAATCTTCATGTATAAAACGGTCAAATTCTCTTGATGAAGGAGGATCATTCTTTAAATTTTCTGCCATCCGATACATTACTTTCTCAGGAACCGGTTTGCTTCTGTCATCACGAGCAAGGTTTGTCTTATGGAGCAATTACATAAAAGCATATACGGATACGGCTATCTCAAATGATGAATTTGTTCTGTATCTGCAGCCGAAATTTGACAGCGCGCAGGACAGGATAAAAGGTGCAGAAGCTCTATGCCGATGGAATTACAAGAAAAAAGAACTTTTGTCCCCGGCTAAATTTATACCTTTCTTTGAAAAAGACGGTTCTGTCGGAAAGATTGATGACATTGTATTGCGGAAAGTCTGTGAGGCCCTTCAAAAATGGAAAAAAGAAGGAAAGCCGCTTTATCCTGTTTCCGTGAACCTGTCAAGGATAAGGCTGTATGATAACGCTATAATAGATCATCTCACAGGGATAGTGGACAGCTATGGTGTGGACCATGAGCTTATCGATTTTGAATTAACGGAGAGTGCATATTATGATAATACGGAGCACATGATAAGCACTCTGGCCGAACTGCGGAAGCGCGGCTTTAAGCTTTCAATGGATGATTTCGGGACAGGATATTCGTCCTTGTCGCTGCTTACCTGTATGCCTATAGACACGCTTAAGATAGATAAAAGCTTTGTGGATAAGATCGGAGGCAGCACAGAGAAGGAAGAGGATCTGCTTGTATTAAAGCATATAATCTCCCTTGCGGAGGACCTGGGGTTCTCGTGCCTTGCTGAGGGTGCTGAAACAAAGGAACAGGTTGAAAGGCTTGGCGGACTCGGGTGCAGTACCATACAGGGATATTATTACAGCAAGCCGATCACTGTTGAGGATTATGAGCAGAAATATCTCTGATATCGTGTGCGGATGATGCAGCGGAGTGCTGCAGCAGAAAAATAATGGATGTAGTGGTGAGAAAATAGTCTGTCGAGTAGTCTGGTACTGGTAAAAAAACATTTATTGAGGGGGGAAAAAGTATTATAATATATATAGAATCTCGTCAAATCTGACGATAATATATGAAAGGAGGGACTGCGCTCATGAAAAAAATTCGAAATAAGGGTTTTTCATTGGTTGAATTGATAATAGTGATCATGATAATCGCCCTGCTGGTTGCTCTGGTCACGCCGTCCCTTATAAAGTATCTGGAACAGTCAAAGAAAGTGCGGGATATGCATATGGCCCAGACTCTGGGGGAGGCCCTGGAGCGGGTGATCGCAACAAATCCGGATGCCTGTGATGAGTGGGACACCATAGGAGCGAAAAGCACACAGGTCTATTTCGATGTGAAGGATCCCGTTACAGGAGATGGTTACAGGGTAATTAACGGCTTTGAATGGACACTCACAAAAAAAGGATCCATTACGGGTAAGTATGCCGGCAATTTCAGAAACGGAGTCCTCCGAGATCCGTATGGAAAGGGCAAACACCCGGTTCTTTATGATGCTTATGTAGATGAACTTCAGAGCGAAGACATAAACATTTTTTACAGAAAATACAATATAAATCAGTACAGAATACTAAAACGTGCCGATACGGGTGATGTAGAAGTATGGGTATGTCCCGTAAAGCCGGGTACCGATGGTGAAGGCGTAACGAACGGCTTCGTGTATTACAGGCTTTGGCCGAATCCTGATCCGGGATATATGGCAGGTGATCCGCCTACACCCATAAATGCAAATGGTAAAAACAATACTCTTTGAGAAATTCCGGATAAGCTGATAAAAAGAGCTCTTAAATCACTTGATTTAAGAGCTTTCTTTATTCAGCGGGTGAGGGGAATCGGACCCCCGTATTCAGCTTGGAAGGCTGACATTCTACCATTGAACTACACCCGCAAACAAAAATAATTTTATACTTCTCCCTGCTTAAAGTCAAGTATTTTTTTTACTATTTAAAAGAGTTGTTAATTCTGCATAAAAAAAAGGATGCTTTGGTGTAAAAATAGTAAAAAAATCGGCTTAACATAATACCAAAACCGGCTATAATTGGGATTGTCGAACAATAATTTTTATGAGGACCGGGAGAAATGGTCCTAAGGAGGAGAAAAATGAAAAAGAAGTTAGTGATGACAATGTTAGCCGGTGTTATGAGCCTTGCTCTTTGCACAGCCTGCACATCCGGGGCTGAAGCTCCTGCTGAGGAAGCTGCAACAGAGGAAACTGTAGAAGCAACAGAGGAAGTTGCTGAGGAACCCACAGAAGAGACTGCTGAAGAACCTACAGAGGAAGCAGCAGAGGGTGAAGATGAGATCGATATCGATGCTGAGGTTGAGACGATCCAGGCTTCCCTTACTTATATGGGTGGCCTCTATGTAAACGGAAACCCTGACTGCGATATGGAGCTTGCACTTTTCAGGAATGAAACAGGTGATATGATTGCGCTTATATACGATCAGGGCACCATTGAGTATGGTAACTACGAGACAGAGGACGGAACTCTTGATGATGGTACAGCATATACTATCCTTCACATCGACAACAAGACTTTCGGTTACTACTTTGATGAGACCCTTGAGACTGGTATCCTTGTTGATCAGGATGGCAATGTAAACGAGGCACTTGCTCTTGATGAGTCTGTAGCAAGGGATCTTGTTACTACTACTATCGTAGGTGAGGCTGTCGAGGATGTTACCCTTGAAGAGGGTGCTGACGCAGCTACAGAGCAGAAGGCTGAATGATCAGTCACGGAAAACTGTTTAACAGTTTTGTACGGTAAGTGGTAAAATAGCATATAGAACCCGGATGTCGTTAAACCGGCATCCGGGTTTTATTATTATCACAGGAGGGCATCACCATGAACGAGAATATCATAAAAAGAAACGAACTGCTTGCACAGAAGGTTGTAAAAGGGCTTGAGTCAAGGAATATGACGGGGTATTATGTGCCGACCAAAGAAGACGCCTTGAAGAAAGCTCTGGAGCTGATACCGGAAGGCTCGACAGTGACCATGGGCGGTGCCATGAGTGCACATGAGATAGGGCTTGTTGATGCTCTTAAGAATGGAAACTATGATTTTGTAGACAGGGATAAGGCCACCGATAAGCGTGAGGCAATGCTCAAAGCATACGATGCCGATTTCTTCCTTTCGAGCGTAAATGCCATGACAGACGACGGGGTACTGGTTAATATAGATGGAAATGCAAACAGGGTGTCGGCGATAGCGCAGGGTCCGAAGCATGTGCTCTTTATCGCAGGAATGAACAAGGTCTGCAGTGATATTGATGCCGCAATGAAGCGTGCGAGAAATGTGGCAGCACCCATAAATGCGCAGCGTTTCGGACTTTCGACTCCGTGCGCCAAGACCGGTAAATGTATGGACTGCAAATCCCCTGACAATATCTGCTGCCAGTTCCTTATCACAAGGTTTTCAAGGCATGAGGGCAGGATACATGTGATACTGGTTGGAGAAGAGCTGGGATTCTGAGCAGTGCGAACGGCACCACCGATGCACACTTATTTGTTCCTGCAAATAATGATTTTACATTGAATAAAGCCGCCTGCTTTACCGGAGCAAGGCGGTTTTAATTTTTTGTGGTAAAAAAGCCCTGCTGACGCAGGGACTTTTAATTCATGCCGGTGGCGGGAGCTTGAGAGGTTCAAGTCCCGCCCCGAACTTACAAAAAAGCCCTGCTAACGCAGGGACATTTAATCAATGCCGGTGGCGGGACTTGAACCCGCACGTAGTTGCCTACAACAGATTTTGAGTCTGCCTCGTCTGCCAATTCCGACACACCGGCTTAAAACCTTGTCAATGATACCATGTATATTGAAATAAAACAAGATGAAATGTAAATTAAGTTGACATAACATGTAAAAATGATATGATATTCATGTGTGTGCAGTTGAGCTTTGCGGACATAATTACCTGAATTTCAACCTTTATTTGTAAGATTTTTTATAAATATCACGTTTTAAGGTACGGGTACGGTACGGAAGGCGTGGTATAAATTCTATGGATCGTTCGAAAATATGTAAGTGCTCGTGGATGATAACGGAAAATGGATAAGCCAAAAAAGAAAAAATATGCAATAAAGGTCAAGGATCTCTATAAGATATACATGATCGGTACCAATAAAGTCAGGGCTTTGAATGGCGTTGATTTTGCTATAGAAAAGGGGACTTTTTGCTGTATCGTAGGTACTTCGGGCTCGGGAAAGTCCACTCTTCTTAATATGATGGCCGGCCTGGAACCGCCTACTAAGGGTGAGATAATAATTGCAGGCGAGCACATGGAAAGAAAAAACGAAGCTCAGCTTGTTAATTTCCGTCAGGCTCATGTGGGTTTCATATTTCAGTCTTACAATCTTCTTCCCAATATGACAGCAATAGAAAATATAGCGCTGCCTCTTACTTTCCAGGGAATGGATAAGGCAAAACGTATAAAGAAAGCTAAAAAAGCGCTGAAGCTGGTAGGCCTTCAGGAATTCGGAAATCACAGACCCGGGCAGATGTCCGGAGGTCAGCAGCAGCGTGTCGGTATAGCGAGGGCGCTTGTCGTAAATCCGGAGATCATATTTGCAGATGAGCCGACGGGAAACCTTGATTCAAATACCACACTTGATGTGCTGAAACTGATCAAGAAGATCGTTGCCGAAAATAAACAGACTGTCGTGATGGTTACGCATGATAATAATCTGGCCTCCTACGGCGATATGATCATACATATTAAAGATGGTAAGATCACTGAAATTGAGCAGAACAGACAGGTTAACGAAGATCTTGATAATGTAGAGCTTGGAGGCACTCTGGATATTCCGAGTGAGATGTCAGACGAAGC
>CAMOUW010000081.1 GCA_946626755.1 uncultured Clostridia bacterium | reverse complement strand
ATCACCGGCCAGTCCCGGCGTTCTGGTAAATGGATCAACTTTTTTCATAACTCCCTCCGTTTGTGATGATTTTCCATATTTGTGATGATTTGTGATGATTCTTTTGTTTTGTGATGATCTGTGATGATTATAAAACTTTATTATTTTATGTGCAAGAAAAAAACTTCCCCTTTTAACACAAAAGAACAGTTTTTTTCAATATACGGTGTATGTCCTTGAGGGCAATACATATGCATAAGTCAAGAAAGGTTTCCTGATCTTTTCCAAACTCATCAAGACCTTCGTAAATGTATATTTCTATACGTACATTCAGATACGTACCATCTTTTCTGTCTTGCCATTGTTTTCTCCTGTATATAATTTTAGTAGTAACAACTATATTTCACTTCAATCTACTGATTGATTCAACAAGATTTATTATTACACAAAAAAAGGGCTCCTTTCGGAAACCCTTGTATAACGTATTCTCTTAATTGGTCGTAAATCTGCCTGCCTGTAACCGCTGATTTTGAGCCATTACTTATGACAAAGATTTAAGCGTCGGGAACAGCAGCACATCCCTTATGCTGTTTTCGTTTGTAAGCAGCATGATCAGTCTGTCTATACCGATACCAACACCGCCCGTAGGGGGCATGCCGTAGGCAAGCGCATTGAGGAAATCCTCATCAAGGGACTGGGCCTCATCGTCACCTGCTGCCTTCAGAGCTTCCTGGGCCTCAAAGCGCTGTCTCTGGTCGATGGGGTCATTCAGCTCTGAGTAGGCGTTTGCCAGCTCCCTGCCTGCTACAAAAAGCTCGAAACGCTCGGTCAGCTCAGGCTTGTCCGGCTTCTTCTTAGTCAGGGGTGATATCTCAATGGGGTGGTCTATCACGAATGTAGGCTGGATAAGCTTCTCCTCACAGAACTCTTCAAAGAAAAGACTTAAAATGTCTCCTCTTTCGTGTCTGTCCTCAAACTCCACGCCCTTTTCCTTGGCTATAGCCTTGGCTGCTGCAGTATCGGGGATAGTGTCGAAATCCACCCCTGCATACTTCTTAACAGCCTCAGTCATGGTGATCCTCTCAAAGGGCTTTTCGAAATCAAGCTCTATCACCTCGCCGTTGCCATCCTCATCCTTCTTGCCGTAAGGTACAACTGCCGTACCGTTTACACGCTTGCACACCTCGCGGATAAGGCTTTCGGTAAGCTCCATCATGCCGTAATAATCGGTGTATGCCTGGTACAGCTCAAGCAGGGTAAACTCAGGGTTGTGTCTTGTGTCCACGCCCTCGTTCCTGAACACCCTTCCGATCTCGTAAACGCGCTCCATACCGCCTACGATAAGCCTCTTAAGGTAAAGCTCCAGTGAAATACGAAGGTTGATATCCTGGTCAAGGGCATTATAATGTGTTGTAAATGGTCTGGCCGCTGCGCCTCCCGCGTTTTCCACAAGAAGAGGAGTCTCCACCTCAAGGAAATCCCTGTCATTTAAAAAGCTTCTGATCTCTGCGAGTATCTTCGACCTTTTTATAAATGTATCACGCACCTCAGGATTTACTATTAAGTCCACATATCTCTGGCGGTATCTCTGGTCTGTATCCTTAAGTCCGTGGAACTTCTCAGGCAGCACCTGAAGGCTCTTTGTAAGAAGCGTGATCTCTGTTACATGAATCGACGTTTCGCCGGTCTTGGTCTTGAAAACCGTACCCTTAACTCCGACAATATCACCGATATCAAACTTCTTGAACGCCTTGTATTCTTCTTCTCCGATCTCGTCACGAGCCACATACAGCTGGATATTCCCGGAAAGATCTGCCACATTTGCAAATGAAGCTTTTCCCATAACTCGTCTTGACATCATTCGTCCGGCAACGGAGACCTCCTTGCCCTCAAACCCTTCAAAATCTTCTTTTATGTCTTTAGTATGGGCGCTTACGTCAAAGCTTGTTATAACAAAGGGGTCCTTTCCCTCTGCCTGAAGCCCGGCAAGCTTTTCCATCCTGTTTCGTATCTGTTCATTCACATCAGGCACCTTAACATCCGGTTCCTTTACATTTGTATTCTCTGCCACTTCCTCGTTCCTCTCTTTTTCACATTTTCCACTATTACTGAGTATTGTCGATAGCTTTTATTTCGTAAATAATCTCTCCGGAGGGTGCGTTTATCGCCACTTTCTCTCCTTTTTTTCTGCCTAAAAGAGCCATTCCCAAAGGAGAATCATTTCCGATCTTGTTTTCCAGCGTATTGGCCTCGGCAGAACCTACGATCTTGTATTGTCTCTCCTCGTCATACTTTTCCAGATAAACGGTCACAAGGCTTCCAAAGCTTACTTTTGACTTATTCTTTATGTCGCTTACGGCAACCTCGTGGGTTTTCAGGATGTTTTCCAGCTCAGTTATGCGGCGGTTCACTTCAGCCTGCTCTTCTCTTGCTGCAAGATACTCGGCATTCTCAGAAAGGTCTCCCTGCTCTCTTGCCTCGCTGATCTTTACGGAAATCTCCGGCATCTTTACATTATTTAAATATTCAAGTTCTGCTTTTACCTCGTCATATCCGCTTTGGGAAATCAGTTCTTTTTTTTCTTCCATTAGAAGTGCACCTCCGATAATAATAAATTCAGATTAAAAAATTATATACTTTTAACTTTATACTGTCAATAAATGTACATTCACAATAACTCCACCAGTTCTTCAAGTTGTGCAATGCTTCCGGCGTGATTCACCTCTCTGCGTACAGCCACGGCATTTCGCAGCCCCGCCGTATACCATCCGAAATGCTTGCGCATCTCCCGAACTGCGGTATATTCACCCTTTTCCTCTACCAGTGCTCTTGCATGACGCTTCATCATTCTCTTTCTTTCACTTATGGAAATATCTCCGGCGTCATCAAACACACCATCCGGCAAAGAATCCGGATCAATGATCCCCTCCTTTGCAAATGCTTTTGTAACCTGTGCAAAAACCCAGGGATTGCCTCTGGCGGCACGACCGATCATAACCCCGTCGCATCCCGTTTCTTTCATCATGTCCAGTGCATCATCTGCATTTTTTATATCTCCGTTGCCTATAACAGGGATATCCACAGCCTCTTTAACTTTTCTGATGATATCACGGTCAGCCTCCCCCGAATAGTACTGCTCCCTGGTACGGGCATGAACCGCAATACATGCTGCACCGCTTTCCTGAAGGATACGTGCCAGTTCCGGTGCATTTTTATTATCCTTGCTGAAACCGGCTCTTATCTTTGCTGTTACAGGTTTTTTTACGGCTTTTGCCATAGCCTCCACTATCTTCCCTGCCAAAACGGGATCCTTCATAAGCGCCGAACCCTCTCCGTTGTTTACCACTTTGGGCACGGGACACCCCATATTTACATCTATAAAATCATAATCCAGCTCTTCCACGCGTTTTGCGATCTCAGCCATTATTTCCGGATCCGCTCCGAACAGCTGCACCGCCGCCGGTTTTTCTAATGGATCTGTCTTTAGAAGCTGCACCGTATTTTTATTGTTATAAAGAATGGCTTTTGCGCTTATGAGCTCGGTGTACATCATACCGCACCCGAATTCTTTGCAAATGAGCCGGTATGGCAGATCCGTCACTCCTGCCATAGGCGCCAGCGCCACGGGAATATCCACCTTTGTTTCTCCGATCTGAAGCATAACAATATCCTTACATAAATTTTATTTATCATCTCTTTCCACAGGCCAGCCGGTTTATCTGTGTAGCTATGTATCCGGCACCATACCCGTTGTCTATGTTCACTGTAGCTATTCCGTTGGCACAGGAGTTTACCATGGTAAGAAGTGCCGAAAGCCCGTTAAATGAAGCCCCATATCCTACTGATGTGGGAACAGCTATAACCGGCACGCTGACCATTCCGCCTATAACACTGGCCAGCGCCCCCTCCATCCCTGCAACCGCTATTATGCAGTTGGCATCCTGCAGATGGTCCATACGTGAAATAAGCCTGTGTATCCCTGTAACACCCACATCAAAAATCCGATCCACATTACTGCCGAAATACTCTGCAGTACATGCAGCCTCTTCCGCTACCGGAATATCTGCCGTTCCTGCCGTGCATACAGCTATATTTCCTATACGATCTTTACCCTTTCTCTCCGATTTAAGAATACGTGAAACGGGGTCATACTCTATACCGGGTATCTCTTCTTTCACCAGTTCATACTGATGCTGTGTGGCTCTTGTGCCAAACACCTCGCCTTCAGCCTCCAGAAGCTTTTTAAAAATAGAAACAATATATTCATCCGGCTTTCCCTGGCAGAAGATCACCTCGGCAAATCCCGTACGAACCTCCCTGTGGATATCCGGTTTGGCATAATTCATTTCCTCAAAAGGCTGCTTGCCGAAATGCTTAAGAGCCTCTTCCACACTCATTCTTCCATCTTGTACTTTCCTAAGGATATCTTCACTGTTCATAACCGGTCTCCTTTTGTACTAAATACCCCATAAACATATCCAAGTCTTCTCATGCGTACTTTACTGCAGATCCATCAGTCACTGACAACTGCATCCGCTTCTTCCTGAACACCGTTTTGGTGCGTCTCCCCGGAAGACTCTCCGGCCGAAGTAGTTGTATCTCCACCTTCCGTAGTTTCACCATCCTGTACCGGGCTTTGTGTATCATCAGGCAGGGTCGTTATATCCACCTGTTCAATCGTATATCCGGACTCCAGCTTCTTAATATTGTCATTTACAAGCTTATCCTTATCCCTTCCTGCAATATATTCAGCATCTGCATCTCCGGTTATAAACTTATATTCTCCCTCGGCATTCATAAAAATGTCATCATAGGTAAATAAAAAATATATGGTCTCGGATTTATCCCCAACGGAAATTTTCGCGCTGTGCAAAAATGCCACCTTGTTCTCACTCCCGTTCTCATCCTTGTTTTCCGGCTTTTTCTGAATAAAATATACAGCTTCCTGTTTTATATCCGTAGCCGTTTCATTGTTGGGCACAGTAAGATACTGCTGATCTGACGTAGCCTTAAAAAGCATTCTGAAGGTATCGTCTTTCGTATCATTTTCTATAATCTCACCATGACGCTTCACCCTCTCTTCCATAAGCTTGCGCGGCAAAACCTTTCCTGTCTGGACATATTCACTAAGCCCGCTCACATCATACATTGCAGTAAGTGATGTAGTAGTGATCCCGTGATCTGCCAGTTCATCATCCGTCACCTCACAGGAAAGCATCACCCTGTCACCGTTGCAGAGATTTTTGTCCTTGTCCGTTTTATACACAAGACCTTTAAGATATTCATCCGTATTATTATTTACTACTTCCATAGTTGCGTGAGGACTGATCCCGTTTATCTTTATTGAAACATTTTCAAAAAGATTCATCTGTTTGCCCGAGTCAATCCCTTCAGCAACAATGCTAAACTGTGCATCATTCACTTTATAACTTGTCTTCTCCCGGGCAGACTCGTCAAATGTCACATTTACATCCAGCTTATCCCCGTTGGAAATGTGATCTCCTGTAGTAGAAGCCGTAACGGAATCAGCAAACGCCCTGTAAGAAGCCAGTCTGTCAGAGTTATTTTCCTTGCCTGCCAATGCCTCATACAAAGCCTCTCTGTCTACAACACATTCCGGTGTGGCATAGCCATCTATCCCGTCATACTTCAAGGAGACATAGTCAGAAATCTTCACCGACTTATTAAAAACCGCAAACCATATAGCTACACCTGCTGCTGCAGCACCTGCCGCCGCCAGCAAAATCCACGGCCATACTTTACGC
>CAMOUW010000080.1 GCA_946626755.1 uncultured Clostridia bacterium | reverse complement strand
GTGAACACCGGATAATTTATACGCGACAAAATCTTTAGGGAGCATTACCTTTTCGATACGAGCGAAATTATCGGGCTCGTTCTTCTCCACCCATAAGATCTTGGGTGCGGTAAAGCCGGTGAAGGCTATGTTGGCAGTATATTCGGAAAGCTTATCCTTTCCGATCACATTATTAAGATAATCAGTCTCCGCTATCGTACGTCCGTCATTCCATAAGATCGCAGGGCGGATCACGTTGTCATCTTTGTCGAGGATGACAAGGCCGTGCATCTGTCCACCGAAACTGATACCCTTTACTTCATTTCCGTCCACACCTGCTATAAGCTCTTTGATACCTGCCTTAACCTGTGTCCACCAGTCCTCGGGATTCTGCTCCGACCATCCGGGATTGGGGAAGCTTAAGGGATATTCCTTGGAAACGATGTTTGCGATCTCGCCGTTTCCTTTCATCAGTAGAAGCTTTACAGCCGATGTTCCCAAATCAACTCCAATATAATACATACTCATACCTCCTGTTTTCGTGCCCGCGCACGTTTTTATTATATTTTTTCCATTCTCAAAAATCAATATATAATTTGTGAACTATTTGTAAACACCCTTATTTTCTTGATTTTTCAGCACTTTTACCGTATGATCCCCAAAATGATTGTGCATTTTTTAGGTATTGCGTGCCGTGCACAACTTCATATATAATTGTACTGTGTGAAATGATATTTGTGCGTACGCACAGGGAGGTAATCTTGACTACTATAAAAGAGATCGCGGACCTCGCAGGCGTATCCAGAGGCACGGTTGACAGAGTGCTCAATAAAAGGGGAAGCGTCAATCCGGAGACCGAAGCCAGGATCATGGAGATCGTCGACAAACTTGGATACAAGCCTAACCGCGCGGGCATGACATTGGCAGCCCAGAAAAAACGTTTCAAATTCGGCGTCGTCATGTTCGGCGTAGGCAACCCATTCTTTGATGATGTCATAAAAGGCTTTAAGGAAAGAGAAGACGAGCTGGCCGGATACAACTGTACCGTAATAACCAAGAGGATCTCTGCTTTCGGTGTAAGAGATCAGATAGATGCGATAAATTCACTTGTTGAAGAAGGCGTTAACGGACTTGCCATATCTCCGCAGAACGATCCCCTCATTTCAGCAAAGATAGATGATCTTTTTGAAAAAGGCATCCCTACCGTTACTTTTAACACCGACCTTCCGGAATCAAAACGTATAGCCTATGTCGGGAGCAATTATTTCCAGTGCGGTCAGACTGCTGCCGGTCTTATGAACTTAATGGCAGGCAGCGATCTTAATATAGGAATAATAAGCGGTAATTCCAAGATCCTGTGTCATACGGAAAGGATCGCCGGCTTTTATTCATGTCTTGATGAATACCAGAAATTACATGTTGTGGATTTCTTCGAGCATGACGATGATGATTTCAAGAGTTATGATCTTACATCCAAGATGCTCGCCAAGCATCCCGAGATAAACGCTCTCTTCTTTGCCGCTGCCGGAACTTACGGCGGATGCAAAGCGGTAATTGCAGCCGGAAGAGAAAAGACCACAAAGATTGTCACGTTTGATAAGATAGATACCACCAGCGAAATGCTGAAGAATCATGTCATAGATGCCACGATATGTCAGCAGCCCCGGCTTCAGGGAAGCCTGCCTCTTAAGATATTATTCGAATATCTGGCTACCGGAGAAATGCCCAAGAGCGAATACAATTATACGGCAGTTGAGATATACATCAAAGAAAACTCATAAAAAAAGGGGCTGTCGCTTTAGATGATAAAAAGCATCATGGCGACAGCCTTTTTTTCGTCAAAAATGGTGGCGATTGGGGAATGTTTTTGGAGTCATTGAAATTAAGGGTACTTTAACAAGCCGGTTTTCTCAATCGGCTTAGTTATTCTCTGATCCTAAGTATTTATGATACGTTCTTTAGTTCAAACAAGTGCGTTCCAGTTCTTTTTGACATAATCTTGTGATGTAGTTTGTTTATGTCAAAACCGATCGCTAGCAGCGTACTCTGGGCCAAAACATTTTCTTTTCCGCGATACAGATATCTCCTGAAGTTCATATCTTCTTTGACGTTTGCAAAGGATCCTTCTGCTTGTATGCTTCGGTTCATCCTTAGCTGTGTTCCGTATTCGCTGGTTATTCTTTCAAGGCATTCGGCACGCTTTTCTTCCAGTTTTCTTGAAACCGTGAGTTTTTTATTCCTGTCTTTAAGGGGTGTTTTACAATTATTCCCCTTAATACATGCTTTTTTGTATGGACAGCGCCGACAGTTTTCGCATTCATATATAGTGACCTCTCTCCGGTATCCCGTAGCTGTGTTTTCAGTCTTTTTTGATACTGCCTTCAGGATTTTTCCATTCTTGCATTTATAAGTATCCGTTACCGGATCATAATCCATGTTTTCACGTCTGCTTATGTCTTTTCGGAAATTTCTTTGTTTTGATAGTTCATAATTCTGGGGTTTTATATATCCCGCCTGCCCGTTCTTTTCCAGAAAAACATAATTCTCTTCACTTTCATAGCCGGCGTCGGCAACGATATTCTTATATTTAAAAGAAAGATGCTTTTCCATGTCTTTTAGAAACGGTATAAGCGTGAGTGTATCAGTAGGATTCGGATAAATATCCAGCCATGTGACATACTCAGAGTCAACACCATGCTGAAGATTGTATGCCGGTTTCAGCTGACCATTCAACATGGCATCCTCTTTCATCCTCATAAATGTTGCATCTGTATCGGTTTTGGCGTAGCTGTTTCTCTTGCCGCATATACGCAGATGACGCTTATATTCATTCAGTTTTTCAATATATCCTTCCAGCGTTTCTATTGACCGTTGTAACCGTGGTTTTCTTTTTCCGCTCCCGTGAACGAATTTGATGTTTTCTTCTTTTTTTATTTCTCTAAGTTTCTTCTTAAGGCGTTTTAAAGTATGTAACGTGATCTCATCATCATAGACAAGCTTAAATGCATAGAGTTCTTCACATTCAGCGCAGAAAGCGCAAAGCTTTTCTGTCAGTTTCTGCAGGTTTTTTGATACTGCTTTTTTCCAGACAAAAGAGTATTTGTTGGCTGTGGATTCTATCTTGGTGCCATCAATAAAGATGTTTTCTCCGGAAATCTCACCCAGATCAAGAAGGATTGTCCCAACTTCAGACATCATCTTTTTGGAACACTGTGAAAGATGCAGAGATATAAATCTTGCTATTGTGGAATGATCCGGTGCGGGAGCTCCGTCAAGAAGGTACATGAAATTAATATCCCTTTTGCAGGAAGATTCGATATCCCGGCTTGAATAGATCCTGTTCATTGCCGCATAGATGGAGATCTTGAGCATCTGACGCGGTGTGGCCTGATTTTTTCTGATCCTGTCATAAGTGGCATACAGGTCAGAAAGGTCCATTCCCTCCACGAATGCGCTTAAAAGGCGTACCGGATCGTCTGATGGGATAGAAATCTCTATGTCGAGCGGAAGTTTGATTTGATGATACAAGGAAGATATAGTATAATCACCTTGTAAAATTTTGTTTAGTTGCATAAACTAATTTTACAACAGAAACCAGGCTTTTCATAGTCTGGCTTCTGTTTTTCAGAGATTAAAAAAGGGGCTGTCACACCGTTTTAGTGCGACAGCCCCATGTGCGTTACCCATACAGCCTGCTGGATCCAGGCCAACCTGCGGCACATGAGATATTCCTCTTAGTGCTGCTGCATTCCTGCCCTGACACGGTTCGAAGACTCCCATTGCGCAGGACCCGGATTTAAGCGCCGCTTATACGGGGCAGCCACATCCATTAGTATAACCAAGTCTTTATTCCTTGTCAATCGCGCGAAGTCCCCTGAAAAATTCTTTTAAGATACTCCTGCATTCATCTTCGAGTATGCCGGACACAACTTCAGCTCTGTGATTAAAGCCTTTCATTTCAAGCAGATTTACCACGCTGCCCGCGCTGCCCGCCTTAGGGTTCATGCAACCCATAACCACTCTCGGTATCCTGGCCTGAACTATAGCCCCGGCGCACATAGGACAGGGTTCAAGTGTGACATATAAAGTACATCCTTCCAGCCTCCAGTCCCCGAGTTTTTCGGATGCCTTCTTTATAGCACTGATCTCGGCATGTGCCAGCGTGGAATGATCTTTATTTCTCCTGTTATAACCTCTTGCTATTATCCTGCCTTCGTAAACTATCACACAGCCTATCGGGACCTCAGCGATATCACCGGCCTTTTTTGCCTGTTTTAACGCTTCTTTCATAAAGGAGATGTCGGTCTTCTCTCTTAAAAGAGCTTCCTCTTTAAGTCTGTTCTCCTTTTCGATACGTCTCTTTTCCCTGAGCAGCCCTCTCTCTTTAGCTCCCAATTTATGCACCTGCCATATCCATATATTTCATATAGTCCGCTACCATGAGCGCTATCTTTAAGGTAAGGGCATCATCAAAGACTCTGATATCAAGCCCCGTTACTTCTTCAAGCTTTCCAAGCCTGTATAACAGGGTATTCCTGTGTATGTACAGCTGTCTCGCTGTCTCGGAAACGTTCAGATTATTCTCAAGGAACATGTTAATGGTATTGAGCGTCTCCTCATCTGCAAGTTCGTCGGGGAGCTTGCCTTTAAATATCTCCTCTACAAACATTTTACAGAGGCTGGCGGGAAGCTGATAGATAAGTCTTCCTATTCCAAGGGAATTGTATGCAACGACTCCCCTCTCGGCATAAAAAATCTTTCCGACATCAAGCGCCATCCTGGCTTCCTTATAACTCTTGGAGACATCTTTTAAAACATGTACTATGGTGCCGAAGGATACGCGCCCTTTTACCATGACTTCGGTATTTAACATATCGTATACTTCGTTTGCGATCTCCTCGATCTTTCCGTAATCATCTCTCTCACCAAGCTCTTTGATGACTACATAATTATGCTCATCGACGCTCGTAACAAAATCCCCCGAAGCAGGAGAAAAGATATTCTTTAACATCTCTCCTACTCCGGCATCCTTACCCTTTTCAACTTCAACTATATATACCACTCTGTCCTTTTCGAAATCCAGTCTCAGCTTTTCGGCCCTGTTATGTATATCCACCAGGAGCATATTGTCAAGGATCAGGTTCTGGTAGAAATTGTTCTTGTCTATCCTGTCTCTGTAAGCTGTCAGAAGTCCCGAGAGAGAACTTACCGCGATCTTTCCAGTCATGACAGCCTGCGGTTCATCCTTTACGATAACTATATATGCCGCCTGATACTCATGAACTACTTTCATAAAATGAAATCCGCCGGATATCTGACTTTCGGCATCACTGTCTATAAATGCTTCCGCGGTATCCTCCGGGATCTGCTCGGATTCATCTGTGGTGATCTTCTTACCGCCTTCGGTATCCATAACGGTTATGTCGCATTTTGTGATTTCCTTAAGATCATATATACATTTTTTAATAACTCCGGGTGTCAGCATGCTGATATCTCCTTTTATACAATTAAGATCGCGCCGTATCACTTATCGTCTCATTAAAGAAAAAGGGAGGTGACGCGAATACCGCGCACCTCCCCTTTAAGATCATATGATTAGTTGGTGATGACCATTTCGGTCTCTTTATCGAAGATATGGATCTTCTCAACATCAATAGCAAACTTAACAACATCACCGGGTCTTGCAGTTGTACGGGAGTCAACCCTTGCTGTCATAGGGAACTCCTCAAGATCAAAGTAGAGATAAACCTCTGCACCAAGAAGCTCGTATACTCTTACGGTAGCTTCGAAAGTGCTCTGAGGAGAAGCCTCAACCATCATCTCGGAATCATATACATCCTCGGGACGGATACCGAATGTAACGGTTCTTCCGTTGTAACCACCCTCGATAAGCTTTTTGGACTTAGCGGGAGGAAGAGGAATGAAGTGTCCTGCAACCTTTAATACTGCGGTGTCATCTACAACTTCTACTACTGCATCAAGGAAGTTCATCTGAGGTGATCCCATGAAACCTGCAACGAAGAGGTTAGCGGGCTTCTCATATAAGTTCTGAGGGGTATCAACCTGCTGAACGATACCGTCCTTCATAACTACGATCCTTGTACCAAGGGTCATAGCCTCTGTCTGGTCATGTGTAACGTAGATGATCGTGGTACCTAATCTCTGATGGAGCTTGGAAATCTCTACACGCATCTGTACACGAAGCTTTGCATCGAGGTTGGAAAGAGGCTC
>CAMOUW010000079.1 GCA_946626755.1 uncultured Clostridia bacterium | reverse complement strand
AAAAAAAGGATTGAAGATACCAACAAATATCACAAGAGGCAGGATCAGCCTCATTCTGTACAGTCCCTCTTTTAAGGACAGGTCACCGGCGATGAATCCAAATACCGGAAATACAGCCATAAGGATCAGTTGCGATATAGCATACTTGTGAAACGAAGCTACAATTACTATGTAAAAAACGCAAACAAGCAGCTTCCCCAGAGGATGAAGTCTGTTCATCCAATGGGAACGCTGCTGCAAATTCTGTAACCTGTCAAGTTCACGTAACTGATTTTCAATTGAACTCATTATAAATATGCCAGAGCAATCTCCGGTAGCTTACGAACTGTAACATAATCAGCCAAGCAGTTATTTCGCTAAAGTTCCTAAGCCTCGTTTGCCGCCCCTTCCTTCTTCTTAAAGAATTTAAATGCGTAGCTTGCACCAACCATAACGCCTACAACAACGAGAGATCCCACAATTCCGGAAAAGCTGGTACCTGCTGCCGACTCGCTGTTTTTGAATGCATAGTCGGGAAGAAGTGATGTAGTCTCCTGAATACCTGCTGCGGTATCATACGCGCCGCCATCAGCCTCAAGCTCCGCAGTTCCTGCAACCTGCTCCATGGACCACTCAAGCCCGTCAGGGAATGCAGATGCAAAAAGAGATACGATTCCGCCACAGATAGCTGCTGCAGCTGCGATGGCAATAATAGTAGTCTTTAAGCTGAGCTTTCCTTCTTTCTTTACAACAACAGTTTCTGACTCTCCAACTCCCCATAACAGCTCAGGTCTTGCTTCATAAACAAATATAAGAACCGCTGCCGTTATAAGACCTTCAACAAATCCAATAGCGAGATGGATTGGCTGCATTGTTGCAAGAAATACCGAAAACGGAAGCTCACTAACTCCCGAAAGCAGCGTCTCGATTGTTACCGAAAACGCGCCAAGCTGAAGTGTCAGCACACATCCAAGGATTGATGCCAATGCAATTTTTGCTTTAGTTGCTCCTTTTTTCATAATGGGCTTCCATATAAGTAGTGCCCCGACAAAGCACCCATAGAAAGCCATATTCCATATATTACACCCCAGTGCCAAAAGGCCTCCGTCAGCAAATAACAGGCACTGAACGAGAAGCACTCCTATCATGGTAAGGAATCCGCCGAACGGTCCAAGAACTGCAGAGAGCATCATGCCTCCGCACAAATGTCCTGAAGAACCTGTTCCGGGAATAGTAAAGTTCAGCATCTGTGTTGCAAAAACAAACGCTCCCATAACTCCCATTACAGGAATCTTTTTAGGATCATCCTCTTTCTTGACCTGATTTACGGATACTCCTGCCGCTGATGCGGATAAAACGTACATTGTTCCGGCTACTGCCGGTGCCACTAGGGCGTCAGCCATGTGCATGATAAAATTCCCCTTTTTCTAATTTTTATGAGGTAAAAAGAGCTAAGTACTAGGCTCTGATTATCTTCATTGTCGTGTGTAAGTCTCCCACAACAATTAGAGTATAGGTTCAAGCTATATGGCTCACAAGCCCCCTAGGGGGTTATTTTCACATATTTTTCACTCAAAAAGCTTCCTGATAGCCTCATCGTACGGAGCTCTGAGCACTCCATACTCCGTAACAATGCCCGAAATAAGCTCATTGTCTGTCACATCGAATGCCGGGTTATATACCTTTACTCCCTCCGGAGCCATGCGCTCTTTGTACCACATCTCTGTAACTTCCTCAGGTTTCCTCTGCTCAATTTTGATATCGTCACCTGTTGGAGTGTTTATATCGATAGTAGAAGTCGGCGCACATACATAAAAAGGCACGTTGTATCTCTTTGCCACAGTCGCAACAACGCTGGTGCCAATCTTATTTGCCGCATCTCCGTTGGCTGCAACTCTGTCACATCCCACAAATATTGCATTTATAGCGCCGCTCTTCATAAGGGATGCTGACATATTATCGCAAAGAAGCGTCGTATCGATTCCCGCGGACTGAAGTTCGTATGCCGTGAGCCTTGCTCCCTGTAAAAGAGGCCTTGTCTCATCGCAGTACACCTTAATCTTGTAGCCCTTTTCATGAGCCAGGTACATAGGTGATGTAGCTGTTCCGTACTTGCAGGTTGCAAGCTGTCCGGCGTTACAGTGAGTAAGGATCCCGTCTCCGTCCTTAATAAGTTCCACTCCGTACTCGCCAATCTTCCTGCAGACTTCCACATCCTCTTTCTTTATGCGCTCTGACTCCGCTTTCATCTCAGCTATGATAAGGCTCTTTTTCTCAGAAAAATCTCCTGCGCTGTTTTTGGCATCAACAGTGCCATCATTTGATGATGCGATTTCCTCATAGAACTTTCTTACATGGCTCTCCATGCGCTTTAAAGCCCAGGATAGATTTACAGCTGTAGGTCTTGAAGAATTCAGGTAATCACTCTTTTCCCCAAACTCCTCCATGAACTGCTCATAGCTGTCAGCCTCTGAGTGCTTCATCAGCAGATAAATTCCAAACCCGGCTGTTACTCCGATAGCCGGAGCTCCTCTCACCTGCAAAAGATAAATGGCGTCCCAGATCTCTTTTCCCGTATGAAGTCTTATCATCTCAGTCTTTCCCGGCAAAAGAGTCTGATCAATGATTTCAATTGCATCATCCTCATCAATTAACGCCACTGTTTCATAATCCAAAATACTCTTCATCTAAGTCTCCGTTCCGCTGCAAATATTCCGCAGCCAAGATTGTATAGCACCGGCAGATCAGATATCCCTCTGCCCTCAAAATTTTTACCAATTTATGGAAAAGCTTCCCGCCTCAAGCTCTTCGTTTTCTTTCCCCGGCAGGATTACTGTGCATGTTGTGCCTTCCGGTATTTCTCCTTCAATCTTTTTCTCAGCCGCATTCCAGCTGACCCTTATTGTCCCGTGCCCTGACCTGTAGCTTCCGCTTGCATATTCAAGGCCTGAATTTACTGCAGGTTCAATAAAGAAATGCTCAAATCCGGGCTGTTTCTCATCCGGTTTTATTCCCAGAATATCCGTAAAAAGAAAGCTGCACACCGAAGAATAAGCCGCGTGGTTAAGAGATCCGCTGACTCTGTATCTGCCATCTTCGTAGCTATTGCCCGCTTCATCCGTATATTTAAAGGCATTTAGTTCCTCAGGATTTGTTGTAAGTCCCATTGAAAGAGGAAAAGCAATCCCTCCCATCTGTGTATTTTCAAGAACCTTTACGGCAATGTCCGCATATCCTCCCTCAGCCAGAGAAGGAAGGTAATAGGGCATTCCCGAATATCCAGGATAAAAAAGGAATCCTCCGTACTCTGTAAGGAGTTTAAGCCTTTCCTTTGCGCCATCCATAATATCTTTGGGGAAAAGATCAAATGCAATCCCAAGCGAATACGCTGTCTCTGACTCTGCACCGTCTGCAAGGATTCCTGCACCCACAGACCAGTCCTGCCTTATATATGTCTGCTGCCACTTTTGGGTAAAAGAATCTGCGACCTTAGCATATTTTTCCGCATCATATTCTTTTCCCAAAGCCTCACCCATCTTACTGACAATCCGGGCAGAATGAGCGCACCAGGCTGTATCAGTCAGAGTCTCTATTGTGTCCTGCCCCGAGAGATGGTCCGCATAACCACCTGAAGTCATGAGATAGTCATCGGAGGTATTTACAAGATAATCGATCCATTTGCAGAGAGAATCATAATTGTCCTCAAGGACCTTTTTATCACCGTACTGAAGATAGAGGTTCCAGGCTATCACCACCGGAGCGTCTCCCCAGCAGCTGTGGCCTCCAAACCTTGTATTAAAAGGCGCCACATCCATAAAGCAGCCATCCTCAGACTGCTCACTGCGCATAGCCCTCAGATAGTTCTTATAAAAATTCTCAGCATCGTACTGATAGATTGCAAAAAGAGATACCGCCTGAGCATCTCCTGCCCAGCCAAGTCGCTCATCTCTCTGAGAGCAGTCAGTCGGTACATCAATAAAGTTGCTCCTTGTGCTGTACCCGGAGTTGCTGTAGAGCCTGTTTATAATATCGGAAGAGCAGCTGAATTCCCCGGTTTCATCCATCCCTGACGAGAGCACCAGTGCTTTAAAACTATCATTTGAAAGCGCCTTATCAAGGCCTGTTACCTCAACATATCTGAATCCGTGGTAAGTGTGTGCAAAGGTAACGCTTTCGTCTTTGCCTTGCGTAGCCTCTTCCTCTTTTCCCACAACATAACGATCCGTGGCCCTTGCGGTAAAAAGATTTGCAGTCCATACAGTTCCAACCGGGCCATCAGCATTTACCATCTGCTCCGAGTTTAAAAGCTCACCGTATCTGAAGGTTACCGCACTGCCTTCCTTAAGTCCGCTTTTTCTAAGCTCTGCCGGATTAAAAGTCACAGTCCCCGCAAAGTTCTGCCCAAAGTCGTAGACGAAGTGCCCCTTTACAGGCTCATAAACACTGACATAATCCCTTACCTCAACAGCCTTTACAGACTCGTTTTCCTTTGGCAAAAGAGGGAGCGCCAAAAACGACTCATCTACATTGTCCACCAGAACCTTCTCTTTATCCGAAGTCTCATACCTGTCATCGATCACTTCACCCTGATAAATATCAGCAAAACGATAGCGGCTATTTGTGTACACAAAAAACTCATCGTCTGTCGGGATGATATCCTTTGTCCCGTCCTTGTAAGTAAGCACGATCTCACCCTTTAGCGCCGTCTCTTTGCCCCATCTGCTTGCAGTTTCAGGATAACCGTTGCCTCTGTCAAAAAAGCCGTGAAAAAGAGCTATATTGAAGGTGTTATGCTCCTGAAGCAGCTGCGTAACATCGATTGCAATGTAGTTCAGGTAACTGTCATAAACCATTTTCCCCGGGTCAAAAAAGCTGTCGGAGACTGCTATGCCGTTAATTGAAGCCTCAAAGCTTCCAAGTGCTGTCATATAAAGATACGCTTTATCCAGCTCTTTTACCCTGCAATCAAATTCTCTCGCAAAAACAGGTGCCGGCTGTGCCTTGGTTTCTGAAAGGACAAAGCCCGATGAAACCCTGAGTTTATTATTTGCCTCTTCGCCGGTCTCCGCCCCATTGGCAACGGGCGTCACATTTACATGCCAGGGCGAAAAAGCACCTGTCTGTTCGTTTTCATAGCTGTACTCAAAGAGGTTATTCTCAAAATCGCCATCGAAATCATCACTAAAAAGCGTCTTTCCATTGCTGCTTACAACTATGTTATCAATATAAGCATAAGAAGAGCCCCTGCTCTTATAAGTGCCGACACATCCAAGATCAAATCCTGGGATTTCAAAGTCAGCGATATCTACAGAGTTAACGATTGCAGATAGTTCCTGCCCCTTTACGCTAAGCTCTACCGAGTAAACACCGCTATCCCGGCCTTCTATTTCGAATTCGCTCTCATTGAATCCGTGATCTGCAAGTCCGTTTTGAAAATGTTTTAAAGAAAACGTTCCCCGGTGTATGCCATCTGCCTCATCACTGCTGCCATGATCAGAAATACTGCACAGTATCAGATCTCCGAATTCTCCCCTTGCATCTCCTATCACAAAGCACGCATCAGTGTTATCAATTGTCATCTCATAACTGATCTCATATTCTGTGATGCCGGTGTCATTGTCATTATCAGAATACGGCGCGCTGATAAAATGTGCCTGTGACATTCCCGGGTCAAACTCATCGACCTCCGGAAGTATCACCTTTTCCGCGATAGCGCCTTTGCCATCTTCTTTTGCTGTGGCATCAGGATCTGCAACATCGTCTGAGCTTTTACCCCCGCAGGATACAAGCGCCATCGATAAAAAAAGAGCCGTAACAGCTAAAAGCGGTTTCTTCACCCTTTTCATATATCAAAGCTTCTCCATAATTTCAGCAGCTTTTTCGCTGCCATGCTTTGCTGCATAAGATGCCCATTTCTTTGCTTTTACAAGGTTCTTTTCGCCGAAATGTCCTTTAAAATAGCCGATTGCAATTTCTTCTGCCGCTTCAATACTGCCTTTTCCTGCCTTGTCTATAAGATCAAGCAATTTTTGCTTTTTATCCATCTTTCCTCTTTCCGTATCTAAAACATTTCTTATATTTTATAAGGTCATAAAGTCAAAATTCTTAACATGCGTGTACGCATTAAAGGCCTTTGACACATTTATCATTATATATAGAATCCGTAATTTAATCAAAAATTCAAGTCAAACAGCTGCAGTCTGCATACAAAAAATTGCCCCGAGCGATTACATGAACCACTCGGGGTAACCAATAATTCACATATTATGTCTGATCCGATCAGCCCTTAGCTGCAAGAGCCT
>CAMOUW010000078.1 GCA_946626755.1 uncultured Clostridia bacterium | reverse complement strand
ATAAAAAACACTTTTACACAGGGAGTAAAGTAGTATAATGAGAAAAGGATATTAGTGAAAATGAATTTCTTTTATGTGGGATTTTTTGAAAAGGGAGGCGTTTATTATGTCATATTTGGGAGAAGAGATCGCTAAACTGGGCTTCGGTCTGATGAGACTGCCTAAAAACGGTGAGGAGATAGATATTGAGCAGACGAAGCAGATGGTGGACATGTTTTTGAAGGCCGGATTTACGTATTTTGATACGGCCTGGGCTTATGAGGGCAGTGAGGAGGCTATACGTAAGGCGCTGGTGGAGAGATATCCCAGAGAGAGCTTTCAGCTGGCTACAAAAAATGCGGCGTGGATAGGCTGCAAGTCAAAAGAAGATGCTATAGCACAGCTTGAAACATCCCTTGAAAGAACCGGTGCCGGTTATTTTGATTTTTATCTTTTGCACAATCTGGGGCAGAGCAGGACAAATGTTTTTGATGATTTTGATCTTTGGTCCTGGGGTATGGAAATGAAAGAAGAAGGAAAGATAAAACATCTGGGATTTTCGGCACATACCAATGCACAGGAACTGGAAGAGATCATCAAAGCACATCCGGAGGCAGAGTTCGTACAGCTTCAGATAAACTATGCAGACTGGGAAAACCCGTCCATACAGTCGCGGAAGTGTTATGAGGTGGCAAGAAAGTATGATCTGCCGGTGATCATCATGGAGCCGGTGAAAGGCGGTATGCTTGCGACTCCGCCGGAACCGGTAGAAAAGATATTTAAAGATGCTGATGCCGGGGCATCCTGTGCGTCATGGGCTCTTAAATATGCGGCTGACCTGGAGGGGGTTATCACAGTGCTGTCCGGAATGAGCAGTGTGGAACAGATGGAAGACAATATTTCTGTCATGAAGGACTTTGAGGGAGTTTCCAAAGAGGAAAAGGATGTGCTTGGCAGGGCGGCGGCTGCGATAAATGAGATACCCATTATTCCCTGTACATCTTGTGATTACTGTGCGTCGGTCTGTCCCATGGAGATAGGCATATCCGGATCCTTCGGTGCTATGAACATGCTTACTTTATTCGGAGATATGGATAAGGCGAAAAATCATGCAAAATGGTTTGTGGACGGTCAGAATAAGAAAAGGGCTGTGGATTGTATAAAGTGCGGAGCATGTGAGGCGGCCTGTCCCCAGCATATAGAGATCATAAATGAACTGGAAAGAGTGGATGGAGCAGGTTTGTAGAGCTTTTGTAAGATAAAGGCAATGCATATGACATATGTTTTTATGAAAAATCATATCCCAATCTGGTACTACAAAAATAAAACAAAACTGGTGCTTTTGAAATACCATGATTCATATATAATAAATTACGGTTTCATTCTATACTTACAAAACGCGAAAGCGCAAGTACAAAAAGACGGGGATTGCACAAGTGCCCCGTCTTTTTGAATGGAGAAAGAGAAAACATGAGAGAGATGTAATGAAAAAAGGCTTGCCAATATGAGGCAAGCATTTTTTGGATTTATATATCAAAAACAGCTATTTCTTTTGCGCCTTCAGGCAGATTTTCCACAACGCCGGGCTCAAGGCTCCAGACTGCATTTCCTCTGTGGTACTTTGCGGTGGAGGCGAAATGCTGCATGACAACGCCAAGATTCAGGGCGTTGTCTATTTCTCCGGTGAATTCATCCGGAAGGCTGACCAGAGTGATCTTGTCATCTTTTATGACAAAGGCATAGGGCTGACGGTTCATGTAACTGGGGGAATTGGAGGCTGCCAGGAGCGGATCCCAAAGGACATCCTCATGGAGATCTATGTACTCAAAAACATCCTTGTTACTACCGTAACTGTCGAGAAAAACCAGTTGTTCCACGCTCTTTTTAGGAGCAAAATACTGATGCTTTTCTTTTGAGGATATACCGGACATGGTAAAAAAGTTAAAGTGCAGCTTCTTTTTTGCTTTCAGAGGTGAGCCGTAGGCAAGTATAGCCGCCACTTCTTTTTCTGATTCGATCCCGAGAGCATCTTTTATAGCCTGAGACTCTGTGAAGGTGACAAAACATGTGCCATATCCCATTTCATTTAGCTTAAGAGATATGTCCTCTGTGATGTATCCGGCATTTACTCCCATATGCCCGTGAGGCTGGGATAAAAGAACCATATACTCGGGTGCTCCGGCAAGAAACTCCTTATATCCGGCAGCGCCTTCCAGACTCTCCTTTGCCGCGGCGGGAGCAATATACAGTTCTGTAGCGATTTCAGGGACAAGTCTCATACAATCGCTGTCATGATATTTGCGGATTTCTTCGCCTACACTTGCAGGAACAGTCTTATCGGTGAAACTTCGGGTGGATTTTCTCTCTTCTATAAGTAATGAGTAATTCATAATCTCCTCCTTATTGTTCATTAAATGAAACAATTTTACCAAAAAAACAGGGGATTGTGAAGAGTGTGGAGGGAAAAGAAGATGCAAGAATCTGATATTCAAGTCGGATATTTAAAGTTGGATTTTTTTATGGCAAAATATTGAAAAATGTATGAAAATAATATATAATATCCAAGCCAGACAAAATATTTAAAAAATATTTGAAAAGAGGTTGACACACTATGCTCGAAGGTCAGATAATTGTCAGTCAGTCAGTCAGTCAGTCAGTCAGTCAGTGTATCTGGCCTTTTTTGTGGTATGGAAATTTTCAAATACAGTGTTGTTGTAGGATCTATGCAGCGGCACTGTATTTTTTTTGATACCAGTTAATAAAAGCAAATGTAAATAAGCTTGTGTGCAACACTGTTTTTAAAAAATTTGGAGGAGTTAATATTATGCGAAAAATCAAGAGACATTTAGGTAAGAACATTGGAAAAGGAACAGCTAAAATAGCAGGTTTGGCACTTGCATCTGTGATCGCGGCAGGCAGCGCATTTGGCGTTACGGGAGTAAGTGCGATGGCGGCAGATGATGCCGGTATTACGAACACACAGGGAGCCGGTGCTGAAGAGCCGGGCGAAGAACAGACAGGAGAAAACCAGCCGGGGACAGAAGAGCCGGGCGAAGAGCCGACAGGAGAAAACCAGCCGGGTACAGAAGAGCCAGGCGAAGAGCCGACAGGAGAAAACCAGCCGGGTACAGAAGAGTCAGGCGAAGAGCCGACAGGAGAAATCCAGCCGGGTACAGAAGAGCCGGGCGAAGAGCCGGCAGGAGAAATCCAGCCGGATATAGTAGAAGAGCCTGTATTAAATCTTATTCAGACAGAGGGGGGGACGATAACGGCAGAACCGATTAAAAGCGTTTTGGATGCCGAAGGTAATGATACGTATAATAAAGCTTGTCATATTTCAGTCAAAGCAGATACGGGCTGGTATTTTAAAGAATGGGATGTAAATTTCAATACCGATAAAGGTGAGGTGTTATCTTCTGATATTTATATGAGGGGAATTACCATTGATTTTATACATTCAAAAAATTATAGCGAAGAAACAGGAAAAAGTATTATTACCTATGGTACCGCAAATGTAAGCGCTGTTTTTGAAAAATTAAATGAAGGGGAATATGCAATATATGGCAGCGATGGGACAAAAATAATTTTTGCAAAAGCAGGAGAAAAGGTTACTGTTCCTTTTGGGGGGAATAACGAGGAATTCGATTGCCACGTGATAAATGAATCAGATGATTCAGATATAGAATATGAACTTGACTCAAAACAAAAAACTATTTCATTCATAATGCCTGAAAGCAATGTCATTATAGTGATGGAGGATGTGGAATTTACAGATGGCAGTTCTAATCTTCCGGGTGAAGGGCTTACTACAACTCCCGGAGATGGTACCAACGAAGAGGACGGCGAAGCAAAAACTTCACTTCCCGGGACAGAGACAAAGAATACAACAGTTAGTACAACCGCAGCACCGGTAAAAGCAGGAGCTCCCGCGGCGGTTTACTCTGCACCCGTCAGAAATGCAGGATCATCCACAACAGCGGCTCAAACAGGAGATAAAACTAATACGCCGATCTGGATAGCGGCGGCAGCAGGATCTGTTGCGGCTGCACTTGGGGCTCTTGTGATTCGCAGAAAGAAGAACAGTGAGGAGTAATATGGACCACTCTTTGTGCAATAGTTAAGATGTCATGAAAAAGGCTTGCCCAAATTGAACCCAAAAACATGAACAGCAGATTCAAAGATGTAACAGGCAAAACCGCTATTCATACAAAGCGGTAATGTGGGCACAGGAAAATGGTATCACAACCGGAACCAACGGACTTTTCTTTCCGACAGGACTGCGCAAGAGAGGAGAGACAGTTACATTAATATACAGGTATAAAAACTAAAAACTGAGGCAGCGGATGGAACGGAACTCGTGTTTCATCCGCTTTTTTTCCTGGTACATGAGACTATTCTTGAGATATAGGACGGTTGGAATGCAGTTTAATTAAGCGATTATATATCATCTAATGATTTAAACGGATTTCGGATTCTGTACAAAAAATATTCTGAGTTTTTTCGGGTGCCGGTATACGCCGGCGAAGTTCCATGGGTGGTGAAATACCACCTTATTTTTGTGTTACGTCATGTATTATATCGGTTTGTGTGAACTGAGGGTAGCATGATATCTTAGACGCCTTGCGCACTTTTTATGTTAAAAACAAAAAAACATAAATGCACGTTAGGGGAGCCACGCATAAATTGTGACAGGATCCTTTCACGGTATCGGAGAAAGCGGTCTGATAATGCTTTTTTTATAGTGGATGCGATAAAAACATATCATACTGCATTAATATATCAAAGGATTTAAGTCAGAAATGTTTTCTGATAACCGATTAAACATCACCTTCATTCAAAAAGGAGTATAATCATGAAGATCAAGAAAAGAATATTATCGAAAATGGCCGGTGCTGCGGTTGCCTCAGGTGCTGTAGTATTGGCGGCAGGAGTCCCGGGAGCGATACCTGTTGCTGCAAATACCGCATATATTTCCCGGGATGCGGCTAAAACAGCGGCTCTTAACCATGCCAAAGTTGATGCATCCCGGATCACGAATTACGAGATCGAATTCGACAAAGAAAAATACGGGGCATATTATGAGATCGAATTCGACGCTAATGGCTACGAATATGACTATAAGATAAATGCAACAAATGCAACGGTTATCGAATCTGAAAAGAAAGCTATAAAGACAAAGCCGTACACACCAACGCAAACAACAACGTCTAAACCGGTTTCAACTACTGCGTCTGTTACTTACATAGGTAATGAAAAGGCTAAAATGGCAGCCCTTAACCATGCCAAGTTAAATGCATCCCGGATCACAAACTATATGATTGAGATTGAAAGGGAAAATGGCAAAGTATACTATGAGATCGGGTTTAAATCCGGAGGATATGAGTACGATTATCATATAGATGCAGTAACAGGGAAAGTACTTAAATTTGAAAAAGAGCCTGACAAAAAAACGGGAACATTGGTGTCAAATATTAGATTTTCAGATGTCACAGATAAAAATGTATACTATTATTCTTCGGTATACTGGGCCGCGCAGAAAGGTATAGCGACAGGTACTAACGGTAGATTTTTTCCGGCAGCTGTTTGTAATAGAGAACAGGCCATCACCTTCCTGTGGAGGATGGCAGGACAGCCTGAGCCGAAGAGTATGGTAAGCAAGTTTTCCGATGTAAAAAATACCAAGAGTTATTCTTACAAAGCTATCTTGTGGGGCAGAGAAAAGGGTATAATCACAGGGGAAAACGGAAAGTTTAATCCCGCCGGAAGTTGCTCGCGTGAGCAGATCATTACGATGATATGGCGTCTTGCGGGAAAGCCTGAACCAAGGAATAAATACAACAGGTTCAAAGATGTAAAAGACAGCAAAAGCTATGCATATAAGGCTATTACGTGGGCACAGGAAAAAGGCATAGCAGCAGGAAGCAATGGTGATTTTTCGCCGAAAGCCGCTTGCAAAAGAGGCGAAATCGTAACATTTATGTACAGATATAGATCCCATATTTAGTTAGGATAACCATAAAACACAGGGGCAGCCGGAACCCAAAAACATGAACAGCAGATTCAAAGATGTAACAAGCAAAACCCGCTATTCATACAAAGCGGTAATGTGGGCACAGGAAAATGGTATCACAACCGGGACCAACGGACTTTTCTTTCCGACAGGATTGTGCAAGAGAAGAGAGATAGTGACATTTATATACAGGTATAAGAATTAAGTAAAATAACTACAGGATAAAAAAGACAGGGTTGGTGGTGAGTTTCAGACACACCAGCGCCCATGTCTTCGCAGCATTGTAGCAAACGGAAATAAGCAAAGTATTTTGCAAAAATAAGCAAAGTCTTTGCTTATTTTTTATTTAAATACAAATTAGCAAAATGCTCTATTGATTTTTTGCAAATATTAGTTTATTATTTTGCTAAATAATACAAAGAGGAT
>CAMOUW010000077.1 GCA_946626755.1 uncultured Clostridia bacterium | reverse complement strand
GCACTGGTCCGCACCGTTGAAAAAAATGATTCCGAAAGCAAACTGATGCGCAGATTTGCATCATCCGGATTTAAAGATACTACGAGGATAGCAGCCTCATCTCCTGAGGTTTGGTCCCAGATATGTTCGGCAAACAGAAAAAACACCTCGGATATGCTCGGAAAGTATATAAAAGAACTTTCGTATATAAAAGATGTGCTGGACAGAGATGAAAAAAATGAGATTTTTAAGCTTTTTGATGATAGCCGGGAGTATCTTAAAAGGCAATAATAGTCTTGTCAAGAATATGTGCCTTAAGTATAATAGATAAGATATAATCATACGGGGTGAATATAGTATGAAGAGATACAAAAAGCTTAATGAATTACCCAGAGGAGATGCGTCGGGAAGACTGACACACGGTTGTCTTGTTGTTGAAGGCGGCGGTTTCAGAGGTATGTATGTACAGGGTGTATTGGACAGTCTTATGATGCATGATCTGAATTTTGATTGTTATATCGGAGTATCATCAGGTGCCATGAATGGCGTAAATTATCTTTCCGGACAGATAGGACGGGGGATTTACCTTGGGCTTAAACACAGACCGGAAAGCCGTTTTGTGGGCTTTAGGGCGATCCTGGAAAACAAGGGTATTACCGGGTTTAAATATATGTGGACAGAGGTTCAAAAAGACTGGCCGCTGAATGAACTGCGCTATAATGATCCGGAAAGACGTTTTGTCTGTGTCGCTACCAATATGCTGACGGGGAAGCATGAGTATTTCGAGAAAGGAAAGGATCCTGATTATTTGTTTGCAATGCAGGCGGGAGCGAGTGTTCCTTTCGGATCTCATCCGGTAAAACTAAGAGGTGTGCCGTATCTTGACGGAGGCATATCACGACATGTTCCGGTAGAGTGGGCGATAAAAGAAGGATATGAAAAGATTGTCGTTGTCCGCACAAGGGAAAAGTCATACAAGGCAACAAAAGAGTTTTCCGATATTGTTGTAAACGGTATCTACAAGCGAAGATTTCCCAAGGCGGCCAAAAAACTGAGTCTTAATTCTTTTTATTACAACAAAGAGATTGACCGTATGAACAGACTGGAAAAACAGAGAAGAATATTTATGCTGGCTCCTTCAAAAGCGGTGGAACTGTCCCTGTTCTGTGATGATGTGGACGAGCTTGCACAGCTTTATTATATGGGGCTTAATGAAACAAATGATTCAATAGAAGCATTAAAAAAATACTTGGAGGAATAAAAAATGGCAGTTTACAATTACAGTGCCGTAGAAAAAAAATGGCGTGCAAAATGGGAAGTATCACCTATAAATATAAATGATGGTAAAAAACCGAAATATTACTGCCTGGATATGTTTCCTTATCCTTCCGGGACAGGGCTTCATGTGGGACATTGGAGAGGATATGTGATCAGTGATGTATGGAGCCGTTACCAGATGCTCAAAGGCCACTATGTGATCCACCCCATGGGGTGGGATGCATTTGGACTCCCTGCCGAGAATTTTGCCATAAAAACAGGACAGCATCCGGAGATTTCCACAAAAAGCAATATTGAAAATATCAAACGGCAGATCAAGGAGATTTCTGCTGTTTATGACTGGGATATGGAGATCAATACCACTGACCCGGAATATTACAGATGGACACAGTGGATATTTACACGCATGTTCAAAGAGGGATTGGCTTATGAAAAAGAAATGCCCATCAACTGGTGTCCTTCCTGTAAAACCGGTCTTTCAAATGAAGAGGTCGTAGACGGAAAATGTGAACGCTGCGGAGAAGAGGTTACCAAAAAAAATCTTCGCCAGTGGATGCTTAAGATCACAGCCTATGCAGACAGACTTTTAGATGATCTGGATGATCTGGAATGGCCTGAAAAAGTTAAAAAAATGCAATCCGAATGGATAGGCAGGAGCTTCGGTGCTGAAGTAGACTTTAAAGTTAAGGGAAGTGATGAAAGCATAACGGTTTATACCACCAGACCGGATACGCTTCATGGGGCTACTTTTATCGTTCTTGCTCCCGAACATTCTCTTGCAGCCGGTCTGGCGACCCCGGACAAGAAGAAAGATGTAGAAGAATACATTTACAAGGCTTCTACAAGATCAAACGTAGACAGGATGCAGGACAAGGATAAGACAGGTGTATTTACAGGATCCTATGTAATTAATCCCATAAACGGAAAAGAAATACCGGTATGGCTTTCCGACTATGTTCTTGCAGACTACGGAACAGGTGCCATTATGTGTGTGCCTGCCCATGATTCCAGGGATTTTGATTTTGCAACGAAATTCGAAATACCCATTGTCCAGGTCATAGCAAAAGACGGAGAGGCTTCAGAACCGCTGACGGAAGCTTATACCGAAGCAGAAGGTATATTGATAAATTCCGGCGACTGGAATGGTCTTGAATCATCCGAACTTAAAAATGATGCCCCTGATATAATTGAAAAAATGGGCATTGGAAAAAAACGTAAAAACTATAAGCTGCGTGACTGGGTATTTTCCAGACAGAGGTACTGGGGTGAGCCCATTCCTATCGTTCACTGTCCCAAATGCGGTGCAGTGGCAGTTCCGGATGACCAGCTGCCCCTTACGCTGCCTGATGTGGAGAAATATGAACCTACAGGAACAGGAGAGTCTCCCCTTGCAGCCATTGATGAATGGGTGAATACAACTTGTCCACAGTGTGGAGAAGCAGCTAAAAGAGAGACCAATACCATGCCTCAATGGGCAGGTTCATCATGGTACTTCCTTCGTTATGTGGATGTACACAACGAAAATGAACCTGTAAGCAGACAAAAAGCCGATATGTATCTTCCGGTGGATATGTATGTTGGTGGTGTGGAACATGCGGTCTTACATTTGCTTTATGCCAGATTTTACACAAAGTTTCTAAAAGATATCGGTGTTGTAGATTTTAGTGAGCCTTTTAAGCGTCTTTTCAATCAGGGTATGATCGTTAAAGACGGAGCTAAAATGAGTAAGTCAAAGGGAAATGTGGTATCACCCGATGATCTGGTACGCGACTATGGTTGCGATTCTCTCAGGATGTATGAATTGTTTGTCGGACCTCCCGATATGGATGCAGAGTGGGATGACAGCGGTATCGACGGGGTTTTCCGATTCCTGAACAGATTGTACAGACTTTGCAGTGAAAATGCCGGTAAGGATTTCGCGCTTACTGATGACATGAACCGTCTTAAAAACCAGATGATCTTTGAGATTACCAGAAGAATAGAAAGTTTCAATTTAAATACCGTTATCAGCGGTTTTATGGAATTTAATAATAAAATAATAGATCTGGCCGCAAAGCAGGGAGGAATAGATAAAGAAACCATCAAAACTATTTCCGTACTGCTGGCGCCTTTTGCACCTCATATTGCAGAAGAGATTTTCGAGATGACGGGTGAGACTGAAAGCGTATTTTCCGGAAATATTTCCTGGCCCGACTATGATGAAGCGGCCATGAAAGAAAACTCTATGGAAGTTGTGGTTCAGGTAAACGGTAAAGTCAGAACTCGTATAACTGTTTCCGCAGATGCAGATAAAGATGCAGTGATAGATCATGCCAAGGAATCGCTTGGTGATAAACTGCCTGAATGCATTAAAAAAGAGATATATATTCCGGGGAAGATAGTGAATATAGTAGGATAACAATAATAACAGCCAGAGGTTAAAATGTTTAAGTCAGTTGCAGGAAGAAAAAATTTTATGTTGCAGGGAGGGATCCTTGCCATAAGCGGAATCATTGTAAGACTCATAGGTATGATCTACAGGATTCCCATGAACAACATAATAGGAAGTGAGGGGGCAGGTCTTTACAGTGCTGCCTTTGAAATTTATAATATTGCGCTTATTCTTTCCTCATACGGGATGCCCATGGCGGTATCCAAGCTTGTTTCTGCAAGGCTTGCCACAAAAGAATATACCAATACGCGATATATATTCAGAAGAGCATTGATCATATCTCTCATTACCGGTGGTATCGCATCGCTGATCCTCTTTTTCGGTGCATTGGGGATTGAGCACGTTTTATACAGTGGTTTTCCCGGAATGGCTATTCCTTTGAGATTTTTGGCTCCTACAGTTTTTGTTGTAGCCATCCTTGGTACTATCAGGGGATTTTTCCAGGGCCAGGGGACAATGATCCCCACAGCTACGTCTCAGCTTGTTGAACAGATTGTAAATGCTGTTGTGAGTATCGTGGCCAGTTACGGATTTACAAAGGCTTATGCCGATTCTATTTATCAGGATGCTCACGGTGCGTCCGGTGGAACATTCGGAACATTTATGGGAGCGCTGGCTGCACTTGCTGTTGTGGTAGTGCTGCTCATAAGAAACAGGCATTTATACGGTCAGAGACTTCGTGAAGATATGGGAGCTCAGGTAATGGCTCCCAATGAAACATATAAGCTGATAATCCTGACAGTAGTACCTATTATTTTAGGACAGACATTTTACAATCTTACCTCGGTTCTTGACGGTATCTTTTGGAATAACATTGCAAAAGGATGGCTGGATTTAAGTGCTATTAAGGCACATTACGGCAATTACGGATCGACGTTTTCCACATTGACCAGTATTCCTATGGGGATAGCCTCGGCTATGTCAGCATCAATGCTTCCAAGTATAGTAAAGTCATATACCAGAGGTGACAAAAAAAGTATAAATGCAAAGATCAGAAAAACGGTAAGAGCTACAATGATAGTTGCTATTCCGTTCGTTATTGCTCTGGCAGTTCTTGGTGAACCGGTTATCCAGCTTCTGTTCCCCAGGTTTGACAGTGTACAGGGTTCAATTATGCTGAAGATAGGTTCAGCTGCTATTGCCTTTTATACTCTGTCTACTATTTCGGGTGCTGCTTTACAGGGACTTGATAAAATGAGAATACCTGTTGTGCATTCCATGATATCACTTGGGATTCATATACCGTTGACAATAATACTTCTGTTTACCACAAGACTGGGGATATATTCGATCGTTATCGGCATTATGCAGTTTTCTGCGGTTGTGTTTATTTTGAATTTCAGGTCGCTCTACAGACTGAACGGGTACAGACAGGAAATAGTCGGATCATTTTTAGCACCTCTGTTTTGTGCGGCTGTGATGGGGATAGCTATACTTCTCTTATACCGAGGACTTTACGCTGTTATAGGACACAATCTTCCAGTGCTTATCATAAGCGGAGTGGTAGGCGTATTGATCTACTTCGGTATGCTTACGGGCGTAAAGAAACTCAGATGGTATTAATATAATCGGGGGTTAAGATATATGAATAAAAAATATACAATAAAGGCACAAGATGCTCTTAAAAAAGCTGTAAATGCCGCAAAAGAACAGGGGCAGGATACGGCCGGCTCAGAGCACATTCTTTTAGGACTCTTGCGTGTAAAGAGCGGTCTGGCTTTTGAAATACTCGACAGAGTAGGTGTGAAAGAAGATGCCGTGGCTGAACTTATGGGTAAGATGCCGGCAGATTCCGATCATTTGGTAATGGATAAAGAAACCTATACTCCCAGAGCCAAAAAGATTTTGGACAGGGCTCAGACAGAGGCTGTTAGATTTGGCTCGGAAACCGTGGGTACCGAGCATATTTTACTTGGTATAATCAAAGAGCGTGACAGCGTTGCGTCCAGGTTTCTAAGTGTCATGAACACCGATATAAAAAAGCTGTATACAGAGACCATAAATGCCATGGGCTTTGATGCCGGAGCAGCCATGCGCGAGGATATGAATATATTCAGAGATGATGCATATTCGGACACGCCTACTCTTGATAAATACAGCAGAGATCTTACATATATGGCAGATAACGGAGAGCTTGATCCGGTAATAGGCAGAGATACAGAGATAGAGCGTATTATGCAGATCCTCAACAGAAGGACAAAGAACAATCCCTGTCTTATAGGAGATCCGGGAGTTGGCAAAACTGCTATTGTAGAGGGGATCGCCCAGCGTATAGTATCCGGAAATGTTCCTGAAGCCCTTTCCGGCAAGAGACTTGTTACTCTGGATCTGCCCGGCATGGTGGCCGGCTCAAAATACAGAGGAGAGTTTGAGGAACGTATAAAAAAAGTAATAAATGAAGTAATAAGCAGTGGTAATGTACTTTTATTCCTTGATGAGATACACACGATCATAGGTGCGGGAAATGCAGAAGGTGCCATAGATGCATCCAATATCCTGAAACCCTTTCTGGCACGTGGAGAAATGCAGCTTATCGGTGCAACAACAACAGATGAGTATCGTAAGCATATCGAAAAGGACGCGGCGCTTGAGCGGAGATTCCAGCCCGTTACGATAAATGAACCCACTGAGGAAGAGGCTGTTTTAATACTGGAGGGTCTTAAAGGTATATATGAAGAGTACCATGGTGTTTCTATATCGCCGGAGGCGGTAAGGGCAGCTGTTAAACTGTCAAGACGTTATCTGACTGAACGATTCCTG
>CAMOUW010000076.1 GCA_946626755.1 uncultured Clostridia bacterium | reverse complement strand
CAAGGACACAGGCGGGACTTCTTGAGTGTATGGAGGAGAGGCAGGTTACTGTGGACGGTGTTACAAGAAAGCTCGAAGAGCCTTTTTTTGTAATAGCAACGCAAAACCCTGTGGAAACCAGCGGAACATTTCCACTGCCGGAAGCACAGCTGGACAGATTTATGATGAAGCTCTCCATGGGGCTTCCGGACAAGGAGCAGGAAATAGAAATCCTAAAGAGGTTTATGGCAGGGGACAGGCAGGATAAACTTAAGAGCCTAAAACCTGTAGCATCGCCTGCTGATATTGAAGCCATGAGAAAGAGTGCCGGTGAAGTAGAGGTTCATCCGTTGATACTTGGCTATATTGCGGATATCATAACAGCCACCAGAAACAGAAATGACATCTCTTCCGGGGTGAGCCCCAGAGGAAGTCTGGCTCTTTTGTACTGTGCTAAGGTTCTTGCGCTGGCAAAAGGAAGGACATATGTGGTTCCTGAAGATATCAAAACTCTGGCTCTGCCCGTACTTGCTCACAGGCTCATTCTTTCCGGAGGCTATGGAAAAGCTGCAAACGGCAGGCAGATAATAGAGAGTATTTTGGAAGAAGTGCCGGTTCCAAGCGAAAGCGCTTTTAAGGAGTGAGCAGAGCATGCCAATATTCTTAATACCGATAGTTCTGGTTTTGCTATTTTTGGCTGAGCGCTGGCTTTTTAATAAATTCTGGGAACGAGGTCTTTCGGTAAAGCTTGATTTCATGGCAGAAGCGGTGACGGAAGGCGAGGAAACTTATCTTCAGGAGGTCATAACCAACAGGAATTTCCTTCCGCTTCATATTCTTCAAGTGAACTTTCAGACGGATACAGGCCTTGATTTTACCGATTCCAGCAACTGTTCAGTGACTGACAGGGTAAACGTGCTGGATATTTTCAGCCTTCGATTTTATGAGCGAGTTACCAGAAAGCTATCGCTTAAATGCCTGAAAAGAGGCTATTACAATATTTTACGTACAAGCCTTGTGGCATCGGACCTTTTCAGCTCCGATATTCATTACGCCACAAGAGATCAGAATACGGAAATGTACGTATATCCGAGATATCTTCCTTTTGAAAAAATAAGTCTGCCCTTTCAGCAGATGATGGGAGAGGTGGTCTCGAAAAGGTTTTTGTTCGAGGACAATTTTACCTTCAGAGGCATAAGAGACTACGCCCCGACCGATACCATGGGTAATATTAACTGGAAGGCCAGCGCCAAAACAGGTGCGCTCAAGGTTAACCTCCACGACTACACCCAGAGCCCGGAAGTCATGATTGTTTTGAATGTGGATGAGCCGGGGATACTTTATGAGACAGAGCTTTTGGAGGACTGCATAAGGTATGCACTGACCTTTGCAAAGTCCTTCATAGATGAGAATGTGCCGGTATCTCTTTTGACTAATGGAAAAGATAAGGTGACCGGGGAGGTCATTTCCCTTGAGAGCGGTGCTTCGGCAGATCATATAAGGAATTTCTGCAGGGCTCTTGCGAGAATTGACCTGACGCAGGCAAATGCAGCTTCAATGTCTGATATTGTATCCGGAGAAATGTCCAAAAGCCGCAGTCAGCAGCTGACCTATCTCTACATCTCCACCAGCCGCAGAGATGATGCTATAAACGCTGCAAAAGAGCTTACGGATAAAAAGGGAAAGCTCATGTGGATCTGTCCTCTGACAAGGAGCATGGAAGACGAGGCACCTTTAGATAACAGGATTACTTTTGTAAGGATGATTCATGAATAAAAGAATTGAAATCATAAGAATCTTAAATAATATGCTGATAATGTTCATGGTTTCAGCGGTTGTAAGCCTTGGCTTCGGAGCCCTTACCGGGAAAACGCTTGTGCTGTCCTGTATGGTGCTTACTGCCTTTGTGCTGTTTTCTGAGATAATCCAGGCATTTGTAAATAACCTTATAGTGTTTTTGACAGGTCATGTTCTGGGGATAGGCGCAGTGCTGCTTATGCTTTTTTATATCTTTACCGGCTCATACGAGTTTTCAAGGGCGGAGCTTGACGGCGTGCCAATCTGGAAGTTTTTTATCGCCCTTTTTGGGATATTCATGCTGATAGTCACAGTTCTTGGGATATACACGAGAATTGACAAAAAAGGCAGATTTTATCCTGATATTGCGGAGGCTTTTTTGTTTATCGCACTGTTTCTTTTTTGCAAGATTACAAAGTCAAGAAGCGGTGAAACGGTGGTGCTTGTATGTGAGCTGATATGGGGACTTCTGGCAGTTTCCTATTACAATGCCAAACAGGTTATTAATGCTCTTGTTACTTATCATGACGGAGATTTCCTGCCCTATGATCAGATCCGCAAAAACAACGGAACCATGCTGAAGTTTTCTCTTTTCACAGCAGGAGTCGCCATGCTTTTGTGTACTGCATTTGATTATGGAAAAGAGCTGCTTGCAGCCATAAAGGCAGGTATCGTAGCGGTTTTTAGGTGGCTCTTTTCGCTGTTTACGTTTGAACCTGTAGAAGAGGTGGAAATACGAAGGCCCAAGACCCATGAAGGCGGCGCCATGCAGCTTATTCCCGAAGATTATGTTGACGACTCGATCTGGCATAAGATCTGGAATGTGCTGTTTGGGGTAGTGGCCGTTGCTGTGGCTGTTCTTATAATTTATCTCGTGGTTAAGCTCATCAGGCAGTTTTATAAAATGTTTAATGACTCGAAAATAGGGATCAGGGAGAGATTAAACCGGGATAAAAAAGAGTTTTTAAGCCCGTTAAAGGGTGATAATGAAACCACCTTTGGGACAGGTGCAAAAGACAGGATTACATTTATGGAGAGGCTCTCAAGGCGGGGAAGAATAAGGGTGTTGTTTGTAAAATATGTTGAAAAGGGCAGAAACTTTGCGGAAATAAAAAGCAGCAATACCCCTTCCGAAATTGAAAAAATTTCACTGGATAGGAATACAGCTGCTTACGAACTGTATGAAAAAGCCAGGTACAGCTCAAAAGAAATCTCTGATGAAGATGTATCGAAAATGAGAGCACTGACCAGGTGAAAATGACCTGAAACTGCAGCATAAAACTGCAGCATAAATATATGTCACCGGTCAGCAGTAACGAATATCTTAATAGATGGTCTTCACATCTGTTATCTCGTTGCCTGTGACTTTAAAGCTCCAGATCTGATGATCCATTAGCCTGTGCTCTGTCAGATAGTACGTGCCATCGATATTTGAAATATAGTAAGGCGTTCCGCCGCCCACAAAGTATGTGGAATAAATGTCCTCATATTCAGACCTTACAAGGTTTTCCAGCTTCTTTGTGCGGACCAGTGTGGCATAATCCTGACTTCCGGTAAGATCTGTGGATGTGGTGATGTAGTAGTAATCTTCGATTTTTGTTATCTGTACCATTCCGGCGAGTGCATCGGGTACGTCAAAGGTCTTCTTTATCTTGAGAGTCTTTAAGTCGCAACAGTATATTTTTCCCTTCTGACCATCATCGGATACGCCTGAAACAAAGTATATGTCTCCGTCTATTATGGAAAAAGATCTCACATATATTCCGTTAAGTTCCGGAATGCTGCGGATGTCAGTCAGGTACATCTTTGGGCTGTCAGGAGTATGGCGCAGGCAGAACAGTTCTCCTGTCTTTGAACTCCAGACATAAAATGTATCCGTGTTCTTATCGTAAACAGAATAGTGCGGGCGAATACCTGCGCTTAGCATCTGGGTGTTTACAAACTTATCATCAATTTTCTCAAAAACAAGAATTCTGTTGTTCTCGGTGTCGTCAACAAGATATACTGTGCCGTCGCTGGCCAGAGTATGGGGCTGTGTGGCGCTTCCTGTCATAATGTACCATTCGGTAAGCGGAACATCGAGAGAGTCTGAATAAATTATCCTGTTGTGATAGCAGTCTACAATAAAGTATGTATCGTCGACCTTTGTGATATAGGTGGGAACGCTGAGCTTAGTGTCAAAGTTTTTGGTTACTTCAAGGCCTTTTGCGAATTCTGCGGCGTTTTGACCTTCACTTGTGACTTCCAGCTCTTTTATATATTGACTTCCGTCGTAAGGCGGCTCTTTAGCCTCATTGTTGTTTAGTCCGCAGCCTGTCATGCCGATACATAAAATAGCCGTTAAAGTGGCAAAAGATAGATTGAATTTTTTAAATATTTTTTTCATGACTCCCATTTTATCACACCAGTAACAACTTGAAAAATGTATGATAAAACGATAACATTAATTATATCGGAGGACATGCTCATGGTAACAATAAGCCTTTGTATGATAGTGAAAAATGAGGAAGACTGCCTGGGAAGATGCCTGGACAGCCTTAAGGGAATTGTTGATGAGATGATTGTCGTTGACACCGGCTCTACAGACAGGACTGTGGAGATAGCAAAAGAGAAAGGTGCCAGCGTATACCACTTTGACTGGACCGGGGATTTCAGCGAGGCCAGAAACTATTCGTTTTCGCTGGCAAAATGTGACTACATCTATACTGCTGATGCTGACGAGGAACTGGACGAGGACAACCGGCAGAGATTCCTAAAGCTCAAGGAAGACATCGGAAGGCTAAATGTGGATGTGGTTCAGATGTACTACTGCAATCAGCTGCAGTTCAGAACCGTGTACAATTATGACAGAGAGTTGCGTCCAAAGCTCTATAAGAGGCTTCGGGAGTTTCTCTGGATAGATCCGATACATGAGCAGGTTTCATTAGAGCCTGTGGTCTGTGACTGTGATGTGGAGATAATGCACAGACCAAAAGAAAACCATGCAGGAAGAGACCTTGCATATTTCAGAAAGGCTGTGGATGACGGAAGAAGGCTTTCGAGGCGGCTCCATGGGATGTATGCCAGAGAGCTTTTTATGGCAGGGTCCGATGATGACTTTATAAAAGCAAAAGCTTATTTTTCCGATGCGGCTCTTGATACCAGGAGAAACTTGGATGAGATAAAGGAAGCAAGCTGTGTTCTGGCGCATATTGCAATTATAGAAAATGATACGGATTCTCTTCTTAAGTACTCTTTAAAGGATGCCATAAGCGAGATGTCCAGTGAGATGTGCTATGAGCTGGGCGATTTCTATTATGCAAAAAAGGACCTGGATGAGGCGATTGTCTGGTATTACAACGCAGCCTATGAGTGCGAGAGTATTCTAGACATTCGAAAGAGCAGGGAACTTCCCAGACTTGCCATAGCAAGATGCTATAAAGATCTCGGCAATGAGGAGCAGGCAGCAGACTATGAGAGGGAAGCTGCGCAGTGTAAGGAAGAGAAGTGATGGCGTTACTATATTATTTTGCAGAGAACATACGCATGTGCTGCGTTTTTTCTTAAGAAAATAAGGGAGTGTGGAACCGGCATTGTACGAAAAACTGTCAGAATATCTGGCACAGGGAAATTTCAAAGAAGCTTTGTTTGAACTTCAGGAGGAGTATCTGTTTATCGACAAAAGGTCTCCTTCTGAGGCAGCGCAGCTATGCGTTTTAGAGGCTTCTGTCTGGGAGGGCCTTGCGGATAGCACCGCGGAGCTTGATGCCATATCGAAGGGACTTTCCTATGACCCGACAAATTGCGAACTGTACTATATGCTTGGGCTCTATTACAAAAATATAAACATAAACCGTGCGTATCTGTGCCTGGAAATGGCTCTGTTTTATTGCAAAAACGATGAAGACAAAGCGGTGCTCGAGAGTTCTTTTAACGAGCTGAAAAAATGCTCTGCATTGAGAACTCGAAACGTAAGCATAATGATATTGTCATACAACGATCTGGACATGCTGAAAAAATGTATTTCTTCGGTGGAGGATACTGTCCCGGAAAGTGCCATGGAGATCGTTGTGGTGGACAATAATTCCACTGAGGACGGAGTTACAGAGTATCTAAGAGAAAAAAAGAGCAGCGCCGACTACAGGTTTAAGCTTATAGAAAGCGATGAGAACCTGGGGTTTCCCAAGGGATGCAACCTGGGAGTAACTTACTGTGACGAAGACAATGACATCCTTTTTTTGAATAATGATGCAGCACTTACTGTTGGAGCGCTGTTCTGGCTCAGGATGGGGCTTTATGATAACAGAAATGTAGGTGCAACAGGCCCTCTTTCCAACAGTGCCTCTTTGCAGGAAATATCGCTTTCGTCTTTTGGGGAGCTTATTCCTGCTGACATCAGAAGCAAAAGTGAAAGTACCGGGAAGATGTGGCACAAGCTTATGCCCCATGACGAAGCAATCAGGATTTTTAATGAATATGCCTCCGTAAGGACCACTCTTTTAAAGAATCCATATCAAAAGACCTTCAGACTTACCGGTTTTGCGCTTTTACTTTCAAGGGATGCAATGTCTTTTGTATCTGAAGATGGCAAGGTGTTTGATGAAAATTTTTCTCCGGGATATTTTGAGGATGATGATCTGGGAATAAGACTTGCAAAAGCAGGTTTTGACCAGTATATATGCAAAAACAGCTTTGTTTATCACAACGGCGGCGGTGGCTTTGAAGGCCATGAAAATGCCATGGAAACAGGGCGGGAGCGTTTTAAGACAAAATGGGGGTTTGACATATGGGATTACTCTCTTCCCTGGGAAGAAGCCTGTATGAAGATCCTTGAAATTGCAAAAGACAAAAAGAAGCCTTTGAGAGTCATTGATTTTACCTGCGGCTTTGGCGCCAATGCTTCATTCTTAAAAAGCGCGGATAAAAACATCTACGTGGCAGGTGTCTGCACCAGCGCTTTTGCAGCG
>CAMOUW010000075.1 GCA_946626755.1 uncultured Clostridia bacterium | reverse complement strand
GTTTTTCCAGTGTCTTTCTTCGTCAAGATCCATTTCGGGACCGACAAGAAAGGCGCGGTAACGCCGACTGTATTTGACTGTAAAACCGATTTCTGTGAGTTCTTCAAAATCTCTTGCCCGTGTGCGTTCGTTACTGTCAGGAAAAAGTCTGTAGTATTCTGCTTTTGTGTCTGCAAACCGGGGCATGTCAGGCAGTTCCCCAAGATATTCGGGAGGGAATTGTACAGGATCTTCTTTTATCAGCTCCTTATATTCAAAATATTCATCATATTCTGATTCATAACATTCAAGCTCGTATAGCCCGGTTTTAGTCAAACCATATATAAGTGTCCCAAGACGGTACAGCCTTGCAAGGTGTTTTTTTCTGCGTTCAGTCATTTTTATGACCGGTTTATGTGTCGGTGGATCGACAGGCTCGTAATTGTCATTTTTTTTGTTATATTTTAAATATAACAGTCCACAGTCTCTGAGATCCTTGAGGTCTCGCTGAAGCATGCGTGTCCCGATACCGAACTTATTTCGAAGCTCCGTAGGACCATGATAGTACGAGTCTCTAATGTACTGGTATATATAAATCTGTCGTCTGATTGTTTTCATATTAATTCACAAGTCATTTTTTATCATACTTCTTTACATCGGCGGACAAGCTGCCGGTGTGAGAAAGTGAGCGATATATAACAAGTGGGAAATCTTTGTTATTTATTTTATCATACCGCGCCAACCTGACGCTATAGCGTCGCATAGATTTTTAACAGCTGATAGACTGTTTTCAGAGTATCGTAATCGATCCTGAATATGAACGGTTTGTCGTTTTGTTTCCAACACTTTCAGGTAAGTATCCGGTGTGAGGTATTTGGTCCGGGTATTTAAGGGATCGTTATACTAGCTGAAACAAGGAGGTAAGGTCTATGCTGTGTTATGAACTGGTCTATAAATGTGCTTTGAATTGTACCGAAGAAGACAATCATGAAAAAAAGATACAGGCTGTTAATAAGCTCCTGAATATTGACTTCGATGAAAATTATTCATGTATTTTTCGGGCCAGTGAAGATGGCTTTAATGCTGTAGCCATGACAGTTGAGCCTGCTATCCTGGATCAGCTTAGCCGGAAGATTGAAGAACTTACAGTGCAGATGATGAATGCTAAAATGGTGGACTGCTGCAGGATCAGGGAGATAACTGTTAAGGAACTCAGCGTATATGTAAATATGGGATGGGATAACGGGTTTTTTGAATTAGGACGCAGGCGCTTTTCGAGAAATGCAGAAATGAAGCTTGATTTTGAAAGTGGCTGTTTTAATGTCAAAGAGGAAGTTTTGGATGAGATGCTAAAGACCAGGGATGAGGCGGAAAAAAAAGCGAATGTTATAATGGCAGACAGCAGCCTGAAGGAAGAATTGGATAGGATCTATTTTGAAGGCAATAGCAGCAGCTTCTACGGTGTTCCGGTGCATTATCACATAAAGGCAGGAAATATGGAGGCGGCTATGGAAATAGTGTACCTTCTGGCGAAAGCGCTTCATTCCCGGGGGCGTCTTCCCTCCGCACGTATCAGCACAATTACTTCGATCACAGCCGGATGTTTTAATGAGAGCGGTATGGATAATCTTATTGAAAAATCAGGACTTTCTGCGGTAGTAATGGAGCTTAAAGGTGTGTCTGATGAACAGGAATATGCTACGGAGTTCGGGAGAGTTGAGAAGTATCTTTCTGATCATATATTAAAGAATAAAGAGGATACACAGTTTTTCTTTATTGAAAACACATCGGAACCGGGTTTTGGCCGCCACATGATAGACGCGTTGTCTGAGAAAATCGATATCGTTTTGATAAAAGAAGGCAGAGGCGACAGAGATGAAGCCAGAGAGTATCTGAAAGGTTTGATACTGTCATCACGCTATGCGGAATTAGCAGATGACAGAGTTTTTAAGGAACTTGATGACCGGAATTCTTATCTGGCAGCAGATGTTCATAAAACATTTGAATCATGGAAGAGAAGATGTCTCAAGGAAAAAGCGTATATCTCGTACAGCTCTTACAGAAGATATAAAACTAAAAAGGTGTATAAAAAACAGAGAGCTTATGAAAAACTTATGGGAATGACAGGATTAAATAATGTGAAATCCCTGGCAGACAGAATTCTTGCCTTTTACAGGCTGGAAAAAAAGCGGGAGAAATTTGGCATTGAAAGCTGCGATATTTCACGTCATATGATATTTACCGGGAATCCCGGATGCGCCAAGACCACGGTGGCAAGGCTTATTGCGGAGATACTTTCAGAAGAACAGATCCTGGAAACGGGAGTTTTTGTGGAGTGTGGAAGAAGTGATCTGGTTGGGAAGTATGTGGGATGGACTGCAAAAAATGTAAAAAGAAAGTTCAGAGAAGCCAAAGGCGGGGTGTTATTTATTGATGAAGCTTACGCACTTTTAGATGACAGCCATAGCTTTGGCGATGAGGCAATAAATACTATAGTGCAGGAAATGGAAAATATGCGAAAAGAAGTGATAGTAATATTTGCGGGATACCCTGCACCTATGAATGATTTTCTTGAAAGAAATGATGGATTGAGCAGCAGGATAGCATTTCATGTATCATTTGAAGACTATAGCGTGGATGAGTTGTTAAATATTCTTGAACTGATGTCAAAAGAAAGGGGATACAGAGTAAGCGGTGATGCCTTGGAAAAGTGTAGCAGAATATTCTATAATGCATCAAAAGTGACAAATTTCGGTAACGGTCGTTATGTCAGGAACGTGCTTGAAAAAGCAATGCTAAATCAATCGGAAAGACTATACGGACAGTGCAGCAGAAACATAAACAAATCTCAATTACAGACTCTTCTCCCGGAAGATTTTGAAGAGCTGAAGATTACATACAGGGAAGAAAAAAAGCAAAGGATAGGTTTTTAAAAAGCGGAGGTCTTGATGGACTGGATAAAAATATACAGAGGTGTAAATCAGATTGGCGGAGTAGTTACTGAGATACGAAAAGGAAATCATCGTATTCTTATTGATTTTGGTGCTGTTCTTCCGGGAGCTGATAATGCAGAAGCAGCTGATGATGAATTGGTAAAACAAGTTTTTTCTGACAGAGATGTAAAGACGGATGCAGTGTTTTTTACTCATTATCATGGCGATCATGTGGGACTGAAAAACAGGATACCTGATGATATTCCGCTATTCGCCGGAAGAACCGCAATAGAGATTATGAAATTAATCGCGACCGGCGTGGATTTTGTAAAAATAAAGAATGGAAAAGAAAATGAAACAGAGTTGCCTGTGATAAACAGGATAAAGCCATATTGGCGTCCCGGAACATATAAGGATTTCAGCGGTATAAAGGTCATGCCGCTGGTTTGTGACCATTCTGCGTTAGATGCATATATGTTTGTGATAGAACTGAATGGCAAACGGATACTTTATACCGGGGATTTCAGAGCTCATGGTATACCGGGACATAGTACTTTCGAAAAAATGATAACACAGAGTGTTGGAAAGACAGATATTCTGGTAACAGAGGGAACGATGGTATCAAGGATAGCGGAAAGTGCACATAATCCCATAAGGACTGAGTCACAGCTCAGGCAGAAAGCTATGGAGATATTTTCGTCGCACAGTGAAAATGTGGTGCTGGTTTCTTCAACCAACCTTGACAGTGTTATGAGTTTTTATAATGCGGTTCCGGAGGGAATGGCATTTGTCTGCGATCCTTATCAGGCAAGGATCATGAAGATCGCTATTGAAGCAAGGCATAAATATTTCCCCAAAGATTACAGATACCGTGAAAACATAAATGTTATCTGTCCGGATGATAACGAGTACTGTATGAGAGATCTGAAAGCATTTAAAGTTCCGGGGACAGACAGGCATCCTTTTGTGATGGCAAGGTGGGAACTTATAAATAAAAAAGGATTTGCGATGCTGGCAAGGCCTGATCGTAATCCGGCTGTCAGGCCCGGGAAATTTAAATCTTTGTTAAATGAGATGAATGATCCGTTTATAGTATATTCCATGTGGGGTGGATATCTGAAAGGTGGAAAGGCTGAAGATCCTGCTGTGGTGAGTTTTATGGATGGGCACATGGGTGCTGGACATATGGAATTAGTGCATACAAGCGGCCATGCGTATGTGGAAGATCTTGCAAGGCTTATGGATATGACTGATCCGGATACGATCATTCCGATGCATACGGAAAATGTTGAGGATTTCGTAAGGGTAAATGCATTTGGAAAGTTTATCAGCAGGATAGAAAAAAAGAATGCGGGCGAGGTATATGAGATATGAGTGGAAAAAATGATACAGGATCGATTATGCTGGACGAACTGATATGCGACAGTGTATTGAATGATTATTATTCCGCCGGAATAAAAGCTGAGGTGGTGCTTGATACGATGATGACACCGGTTATTGCAGATCTTTTAAAAGAGCAGATTTCATTTTCCGGTGAGCCTGTTTATATCACAAAGGAATTTCCTTTGAAAACAGCTACCATAGGTCATAGAAACAGAAAAGCAGATTATGTACTTATGGATAATAAAAGCATATACCTTGTTGAACTTAAGACATCTATGGGAAGTATAGATAAAGAGCAGTTGGATGCATATGGGGAAAAGCTGGATAATTATAATGGAAAAAAACTTTTATACGAATTTACTGAACTGCTTAAAAGCATATATGGGATTACCGATGAAGAAAATAGCGATTTAGTTTCAGTGACGGATAGAATTGTTAAAAGTCTTACTGACTCGAAGACAGGTTTTAGTGACCGGGTCAGCAGCCTTAGTAAGTCTGATCCGCTGGAAGAGCATAGAGAAGTAACTGAACAGTCTATAAGAACTCTTATGAAAAATAAAAAAATTAAATCATCACAAAAGTTTTTATTTCAGGCAGCACAGATTGTTACTAACAGCAATCCGTCAGACTGGGAATCAAAAGATATCAAACTGATCTATATGATGCCATGTAAGAGCAGAAGCAAAATACTGGAAGATTTTATGGATGGGCGAGAGGCACAGGTTCAGTATTTTTATTTTGATAAGATCCGCTCAGGCAGTAAGGGGGATAATGCCGGGGAAATGTTATACATTGACTGGTTAAAGGAAAAAATATTAATTCCGCTGTTTTTGGCCTGACACTATAATGTCGCATACAGATTTTCAAAATGCTATACTGAGATAACAGTCGTAAAAGTATTTAAGAACCGTTATACTAAGGACATAAAGACCGGTCATGATCCGGGATCAGGAAGGAGATCGCACAAATGGAAGAATTAAGAAACAGCAACGGTGAAAAGATAGCGAAGATACTTGATTATACAGGAAATGAGAACAGCAGCATAGTTATAGAAGAGGACTGGGAAATCAGGATCTATCACAGCACGGACTATGAGGACAGAGAAATAATAGAAATGTGTTCATACGCTGATTATAATGGGGATGCTCTTTTTGATCCACTGTTCAGGATAGAGCTTTATCGGGATGAGAACGGAAAGCTTGTAAGCGCAAAAGCCCTGTATTATCTGTCCAGGACCTTTATGGGAGACATAGAGCTGTATTGCACCGGAAATCCCGATTGTTGGAGCAGCAGTCATTATGAAGAGGACGAAGGTGAATTGGATGAACGTCTTTCAAGCTGGCTGCGTACCATAGATATGCGCGGGTATCTTACCAAGGGAAAGGTGACAAGGATATGATCTTATATTTTTCTTCTACGGGAAACTGCAAACATGTGGCCGAAAGAGTTGCTGAGGCACTGGGGGACAGGGCTGAGTCTGTCCTGACATCAGGTGACAGCATACAGCTTAAAAAGGGTGAATATTTTGGGATCATTACTCCTACATACTTTGTGGAGCTTCCTACTATTATAAGAGAATTTTTAAACAGATTGACGATAGAAGCTGAAGGAGATAACTATGTATTCGTCATAGCTACATACGGCACTACCCCCGGATGCACCGGCGCGGATGCTAAGAAGCTCCTGAAATCAAAAGGAGTAACGATGAATGGGGCATTCAGTGTAAAGATGCCGGACAACTGGACAGTCTGGTTTGACTTAAGTGATCCACAAAAGGTGGCCGGTCAGAATGAAAAGGCTGAGCTTGAGATGGACAGAGTCATAGAGAGGATACGAAATAAGGAGCAGGGAAATCATATGTCCCTGCGGTTACCGTACTTTGTGCGTTTCTTCAGCGATATCGCATTCGGTTTTGCCAGAAAGACAAAGAACCTGCATCTGGAAGATAGTTGCATCGGCTGTGGTCTTTGTGCGGAGAGATGTCCGGTAAATGCAATTGAGATGCGGGATGGAAAGCCTGTCTGGGTAAAGGACAGATGTGCCCTTTGTCTGGGGTGTCTGCATCATTGCCCGAAATTTGCCATTCAGTATGGCGGTGGTGCCACCAAAAAGCATGGCCAGTACAGGAATCCGCATACGAAGATATGATCATACAAATCCGTTGCAAGACGGATCGAATAACAGTCATAGTAAGGCGGTGGCATGGATATAAAAAAGATGTTAGAATACCAAATGGTGTTCAGGAAAGTCTCCATAAAGGATTTGCCGTGCAAGTGCTTCGGGATGTTCTGAATATCTGTCTGTCATAAACAATTTTGAGGGGATAAATATATGGACAAGAAACTAATCCTTATTACAAATGATGATGGGATAGATGCACCGGGAATAAAACAGCTTGCTGAGGAAGCTTTGAGATACGGTGATGTATATGTGGTGGCGCCGGACGGACAGCGCAGTGCCATGTCACACAGTATCACCTGCAAAGAGCCTGTTAAAGTAT
>CAMOUW010000074.1 GCA_946626755.1 uncultured Clostridia bacterium | reverse complement strand
TATGAATACTAAATTTTCGACGTCAAGCGGCAGCGTGGAGAAAATTTAGTATTTATACGCAGCTTTCGCTACCTGCATGAACATAAGTCTTAAGTATATAAATAATTCAGAAATATATATCAAAATAATATTTAATAAATAATAAAAATATAACAAACACATAATACAGTATATATAGTACATATATAGTGGTTTCCTACTATATATTGATGGTTTGATCTGCAATATTAAACTTCAATCCACCCGGTTTCTACATATAAGAGAATTTACAGGGTTGATATTTTACGTAAAAGTGTTAAAATCACCTTGAAGTGGTAAAAAGTGTCATAAAGTGGTGTGAAGTGGATGGGATTTTCACCACAAGGGAGGAGCGGTTATGTTTTATGGTGAATACAGCCATACATTAGATGCCAAAGGGCGTCTGATTCTCCCTGCCAAATTTCGCGAAGAACTTGGCGAAAATTTCTTTCTGTCCAGAGGTCTGGACGGGTGTTTGTCTATATATACCGAAGCCGGGTTCAACGAACTAAATGAAAAACTGGCGACACTTCCGCTGACTGACAAGAACTCAAGATTTTTTACGCGCTACCTTATGTCCGGAAGTGAAAAGTGTACTCCGGACAAACAGGGAAGAATATCTATACCTGCAAAGCTCAGAACAGAGCTTGGGCTGGAAAAAGACGTAACAGTCATCGGTATGGGTAAACGTATAGAAATATGGGATGCAAGAAAGCACGAAGACAATATAAATGATCTCAACGAGAACATTGATGAAGTGCTTGAACGCATGTCAGATCTCGGGTTCACCATATAAAAAACACAGGGAGCAGTACATGCTTCCTGTGTGTATATTTATTTAAACAGGTAAAAACTAATTATGGATTTTCACCATGTATCGGTTTTATTAAATGAAGTAATAGATAATCTAAACATAAAGCCCGACGGAGTATATATCGACGGAACTCTCGGGGGTGGAGGACACAGTCTTGAGATCGTAAAAAGACTGGGGGAAAAAGGAAGACTCATAGGCTTCGACAGAGACAGAGAAGCCATAGCCGCAGCCACGGAAAGATTGCGGGACTACTCTGACAAAGTTACGGTGATAAGGAGTAACTTTGACAGGATAAAAGAAGCATCCGGGACAGCAGGTATAAAAAAAGCAGATGGAATTGTGCTTGATCTGGGAGTCTCATCACATCAGCTGGATGATCCGGGAAGGGGATTTTCATACCGAGAAGACGCTCCGCTGGACATGAGGATGGATGACAGACAGGAAAAGACTGCCAGAGACATAGTAAATGATATGTCAGAAGAAGAATTGGCAGGTATCATAAAGCGTTACGGGGAAGAACGGTTTGCCGGACGCATAGCGTCAAATATAGTACAAGCCAGAAAAAAAGCCCCACTTTCCACCACATTTGAGCTGAACGAAATTATAAAAGACTCCATACCTGCAAAATACAGGGCGACAGGAGGGCATCCTTCAAAAAGGACATTTCAGGCTATACGTATAGCGTTAAACGGAGAGCTGGACAGCTTGGAAAAGGCAGTGCCTGACATGATAGACATGTTAGATGATGGAGGAAGACTATGCATCATAACATTTCATTCACTTGAAGACAGGATAGTAAAAAATCTGTTTAGGGATGCTCAGGATCCATGCAACTGTCCGCCGGATTTTCCGGTATGTGTGTGTGGCAAAAAGCCTAAGGGAAAAGTAATTACAAGAAAAGCCATACTTCCTTCAAAGGAAGAGCTTGAAGTAAACAGCAGATCTAAAAGTGCAAAGCTTCGGGTATTTGAAAGGATCATTGAAGAATAAAAAAAGTAAAAGGAGGGGTAAGCATGACCGAGGAAAGAAGCAGGATCAACAGATACAATACTTACCAGGACGGAAGTGCGGCAAGGGATCTGTCGGTCATGCCGCTTCCGGAGGAAAGAACCCATACCGTACGAAGACGTATAGTACGAAAAGGGGTACATAAAGAAGAAAGCAGAAAAAACATAAAAATGCTCATGCTGGTTCTTGGGGTTTCAGCTGTTCTGTTTATTCTTTGTGCACAGTACCTGGGGGCAAGGGGTATTTATTCGGAGAAAGCATTAGAGGTGGAAAATCTCCAGAAAGAACTAAAAGAGATTACCATGGGAAATGATGAAATGGAAGACGATATAAACACCAACATAGATTACAAGCAGATATATGATACCGTGACCAATGATTACGGAATGGTTTATCCGGGAGACGGGCAGATCAGAACTTACGATGCCGGCGGCGAGGGATATGCGAGACAGTACAAAGATATACCGGGATAAGGATACAGACGTATGAGGAAGAAAGACAAAGACAGAAAAGAAAGGGCAATGCTCAGAAGAATAAAAAATAAATCGGGCATTGCTTTTTTGGTGGCAGTTGCACTGGCTGTGATATTTGTCATTAGAGTTATTTCCATAAATGTTGCCAATGGTGCCGAATATTCCCAGATAGTGCTGAATCATCAGGCCCGCACATCCAGCCGTATCACATGCAAAAGAGGTGACATTCTGGATCGCAACGGAACAGTGCTGGCCTATAGCAAAAGAGTATACAACATGATACTCGATCCGGGACAAATACTGGACAATGAGGACAGATATAAAGAACCGGTTATAAATGCAGCACTGAAATGCTTTGATATAAGCAGAGAAGAAATAGAAGACCGCATAAAGCAAAAGCCTGACAGTCATTATGAAAAATTGCTCACCAAGATTCCGGAAGAGCAGGTCAAAGAATTCAAAAAGCTTCAGGAAGAGGATGAGAAAAACAACATAAAAGGAATCTGGTTCGAAGACAGCTTTATCAGAACCTATCCCTTTGACAGTCTGGCGGCAGATGTGATTGGATTTGCCACAGAGTCTGCAGGCGGAGTTATAGGTGTTGAAAGGCAATACAATACAGAACTTACGGGAGTGGATGGTCTGAATTACTCCTATATAGACAACGACAAAGAGATAACCCAGACCACAAGAGAGGCACAGGACGGATCCAGCATAGTAACTACTCTGGATTATGGTGTGCAAAATATTCTCGAAAAGAAAATAAGCGCATACAATTCTGAAAAGCCGTCCAGAAACACGGCGGCTATAGTCATGGATCCCAATAGCGGAGAGATCCTTGGGATGGCCAGTTATCCCGGGTTCAACTTAAATGATCCCAGAGATTTGAGCAACATGTACACAGACGATGAGCTGGAAAAAATGGATGACGAAGAAATATCCGAAGCCTTGTCGGCACTGTGGAATAATTACTGTGTTTCTACCATTTATGAGCCGGGATCCACATTTAAGGCTGTTACTGTGGCATCGGCCCTGGAAGAGGGTAAGGTGCATGACAAAGACACATTTTACTGTCCGGGAAGCAAAGATGTAGAAGGCTTTAACATAAGATGCTGGATGGGAGAAGAAGGCGGTCATAAGGATCTGGACCTGAAAGAAGCCCTGGGAGATTCCTGTAACGTTTCACTTATGGAAATAGGATTTGCTCTGGGTGCAGAGCGCATGATAGAAAATCAGTATACATTTGGTTTTGGCAGTAAGACAGGCATAGACCTGCCCGGAGAAGAGAGGGGTATTATAAAAGATCCCGACAACATGACTGATACAGATGTGGCGACCAATTCCTTCGGTCAGAGTCTGAATGTAAACATGATCCAGATGTGTGCGGCATATGCGTCTCTCATAAACGGAGGGAATTACTATCAGCCTCATATGGTAAAAGCCATCACGGGAAGAGACGGACGTGCGGTAAAGACCATAAATCCTACGGTAGTAAGACAGCCCATTACCAAAGATACTTCAGATCTGATCAGAGAATATCTTGAGGCCGGTGTGGAAGAATATGCGGTGCAGTATTCAAAGGTGCCGGGATATTCCATGGGCGGAAAGACTGCTACAGCGCAGAAGCTGCCAAGATCAGAGAAAAAATGGCTTGTATCCGTTATGTCATTTGCTCCGGTGAAGGATCCTAAGTTCCTTCTTTACGTGCTTATCGACGAGCCGGACGGTACAACAGGCGGAAGTGGTGACGGTATGGATTCCCAGTATCTCACAAAAGCCATAATGGAGGAACTTCTTCCGTATATGGGAGTTACGCCAACCATGCCGGTAGAAGAGGATACATCAGAAGAAGAATCCTACGAGTCTGACGAAGACAGTGACGGCGGGGTAGATGTACCTGAAACAGAGATTGAAGATAAAGCGGCGCAATACTACGATCCTGAAGATGATTCTCAGATAGAAGTGCCCGGAGAGGAAGAATGGGAAAAAACTGATAACGGTACAGAAACGGAATCAGAAACGGAATCAGAAACGGAATCAGAAACAGAGTCGGAAACCGGGTCCGACGAATCGCAGAGTGATGACGAAGAATACACAGAGTCAGATAGCGATGAAAACGATGATACTGAAACATTAGAGCAGGAAACTGCATACAAACCTGAAGAGGAAGAAAGCGAAGATGAATGATTTGGAGAATGTAAAAAAGGCACTGGTCATAGGTACGGGAGTAAGCGGTATAAATGCTGCAGCGCTTCTGGTACATAAAGGGGTGGAGGTTATTCTTTATGACCAGAAAAAAGATGCCGACATGAAGGCTATCACAGAAAAGCTAAATGAAGCAGGAGCCGGAGAAAAAACTGAAATTTTTCTGGGAGAATTGACACAGGAAATAATAGAAAGTGTGGATCTGTGTGTACCAAGTCCCGGAGTATCGCCGGAAAGTGAAGTCTTTAAAGCATTTACACAAAACGGCACTACTATATGGGGTGAGATAGAGCTGGCCAGCCGTTTTGAAAAAGGTAAGCTTATAGCTATAACCGGAACAAACGGAAAAACCACCACCACATCTATCGTGGGCGAGATAATGAAGGCATGGAATCCCCAGGTGTTCGTAGTAGGCAATATCGGCATGCCATACACCGCAAAGGTAGAGGAAACCACCGAAACCTCAGTGTCTGTAGCGGAGATAAGCAGTTACCAGCTTGAAACCGTAGAAACATTTAAGCCTGATATATCTGCTATATTGAATATAACGCCGGACCACATGGATAGGCACCATACAATGGAGGAATACTCCAGAGTCAAAGAGATCATTTGCAGAAACCAGACAAGATCTGAAGTATGTGTGTTAAACTATGATGACAAGAGACTCAGAGAGTTTGCTAATGTATGTCCTGCCAGAGTGGTGTGGTTCTCCAGACAGGAAAAGGCGGAAAGCGGATACTGGTATCATGATGACATTATCTATGAGATAAAAGACGGAGAGGAAATCCCCGTATTAAATGTAAATGAGACAGGTCTTCTGGGAACTCACAACTATGAAAACATGATGGCTGCCATAGCGATAACAAGAGCTGCGGGAGTGCCCATGGACATAGCTGTACATGTGATCTGCAGCTTCAAGGCGGTAGAACACAGGATAGAGCCGGTAAAGGAAAGAAACGGAGTCATGTATTACAACGACTCCAAAGGAACCAATCCGGATGCTTCCATAAAGGCTATTGAGGCCATGGTCAGACCCATTATACTTATCGGCGGGGGATATGATAAGGGGGGAGAGTTCGATGATTATGTAAAGGCCTTTGAAGGAAGAGTGAAGGAACTCGTTCTTATAGGTGATACGGCAGACCGTATAGAAAAGACTGCACTTGACCATGGATTTGTAAATGTAAAAAAATGCGCCAGCCTTGAGGAAGCTGTAGAGGTATGCAAAGAAGATGCGGTGCCGGGTGATTGTGTGCTTTTGTCTCCTGCCTGCGCAAGCTGGGATATGTTTCCTAATTACGAAGAAAGAGGGCGCAAATTTAAGTACTGTGTAAATAAGGATTGATGCTATGGGTGAAAAACTTGGCCGGCTGCCTGTTATAAAACAGGTCAGAGAGGCGGCAGCGGACAGACTAAAGATTGTCCCCGATCAAAAACTGAATAAAGCCGGCCGTACAGACCTAGCACTGTTCTTTCTTGTGATATTTCTTGCAGGATTCGGTCTCATCATGATATACAGTGCCAGTGAGTACTGGTCTATGAAAGAATCCGACTATACAGGGGCGTATTTTAAGAAACAGCTCATATCGGTAGTGGTAGGACTGGTATGTATGCTTCTTGTATTCAGAAGGCTTGATTATCACAAGCTGAAAGGACGGGCGGCATGGATCATATACGGTCTGTCTCTAATGTCCATGTTAGTTTTGTTTACACCTCTTGGAAAAACAGTAAACGGAGCTACACGCTGGATCAATCTGGGTTTTACCACGGTACAGCCTGCAGAATTTGTAAAGCTTGGTGTTATTGTGCTGGCGGCGGCGCTTATACTTATATCGGGACGGGGGCTGCGGCGTCCGAAAATATTCGGACTGATAATGGTATTTTGCGGAGTCATACCGGGTATAGAGGTTTATTTGATAAGCCAGAATATGAGCAGTGCCATAATCATTATGCTCATACCGCTCCTCATGACATTTGTGGCAAATCCGTCCAATAAGGTTTATATGGTACTGGGTATAGCAGCGCTTATAGTGTGTGTGGCTCTGATCATATACGGTACGGGAGCATCGGGTGGAAGTGACAGCTTCCGTCTAAACAGAATACAGGCATGGCTGCATCCGGGAGAAGACCAGGAGGGTGTGGGCTATCAGACGGCACAGTCTCTGTATGCCATAGGATCCGGGGGGATGTTTGGAAAAGGACTGGGAAAAAGCCTGCAAAAAATACGCTATATACCCGAAGCTCAAAATGATATGATTTTTGCGGTTATATGAGAAGAACTTG
>CAMOUW010000073.1 GCA_946626755.1 uncultured Clostridia bacterium | reverse complement strand
CGGACACTCTTGTGACAGAATTTGAAGAGCCTGCTGATGTTGAGGTACTTGATGGATTTACAGGCCTTGACAGCAAAGGACTTGATAAGCTTCATGAAAGCCTGGGGCTTGCCATGTCGGCTGATGATCTTGCATTTATTCACAAATATTTTAAACGTACAGAGCAAAGGGATCCTTCTCTTACCGAGCTTCGTGTTCTTGATACATATTGGTCAGATCACTGCCGCCATACTACTTTCCTTACGGAACTTAAAAACATAAAGATTGGTGACGGATTTTACAGGTCAGAGTTTGATGACTCCTTAAGGCAGTATCTTCGTGATCATAAAAAGGTTCACGGTGAGAAGAAAGATAAGTACCATTCCCTCATGGACATGGCTACTCTGGCTATGAAAAAGATGCTTATGACAGGGCAGCTTAAGGATATGGAGGAGTCAGAAGAGGTAAATGCGTGCAGTATAGTTGTTCCCGTGGAAATAGACGGCAAGGAAGAAGAGTGGCTTATTAGTTTTAAAAATGAGACACATAACCATCCGACGGAGATCGAACCCTACGGTGGTGCTGCCACATGTCTTGGCGGTGCGATCAGAGATCCCCTTTCAGGAAGGTCTTACGTATATCAGGCTATGCGTATAACAGGAGCTGCCGATCCAACCACACCCCTTTCCAAAACCATAAAGGGAAAACTGCCTCAAAGAAAGATATGCACAGAGGCGGCAAAAGGATACAGTTCATACGGCAATCAGGTGGGACTTGCCACAGGTCTTGTTAAAGAGATCTATCACCCCGGATATGCAGCAAAGCGTATGGAGATCGGTGCAGTAATCGGAGCGGCACCCAGAGCGGATGTTGTAAGGGAGAGTGCGAAGCCCGGAGATGTTGTTGTGCTTTTGGGCGGACGTACAGGACGCGACGGAATAGGCGGGGCTACAGGTTCATCAAAATCCCATACGGAGTCATCCGTAGAAGCTTGCGGTGCTGAAGTACAGAAGGGCAATCCGCCTACAGAAAGAAAGATTCAGAGACTGTTCAGAAGACCTGAGGTTACCGGACTTATTAAGAAGTGTAATGATTTCGGTGCAGGCGGCGTGGCAGTAGCTGTGGGAGAGCTGGCAGACGGACTTCTCATTGATCTCGATATGGTCACAAAGAAATACGAGGGTCTTGACGGTACAGAGCTTGCACTGTCCGAGTCCCAGGAAAGAATGGCTGTAGTTCTTTCACCGGACAATGCAGAAGCATTCATGAAATACGCAGATGAAGAAAATCTTGAAACAGCGGTTATTGCTGAAGTTACAAGAGAAAAGAGACTTGTAATGAAGTGGAGAGGCAAAACCATCGTAGATATCGCCAGAGATTTTCTTGATACCAACGGTGCACATCAAAAAACAGATGTATTTATTGAGATTCCCGATGAGAAGAAATCCATGCTTGTAACACCTGAGGTGAAGGACTGGAAAAAGGCGTGGCTGGAAAGGATCTCCGATATTAATAATGCTTCACAGAAGGGTCTTGTGGAAAGATTTGATTCCAGCATAGGTGCAGGCAGTGTTACTGCTCCTTACGGCGGTGTTACCGGAAGGGCACAGACACAGACTATGATCCACAAGCTTCCCGTGATGAAGGGTGAGTGCGATACTGTGACTATCATGAGTTATGGCTTCGATCCCTATCTTTCAAGCTGGAGTCCGTTCCATGGAGCTTCATGGGCTATCGTTGACTCTGTTGCAAAGATTGTGGCATCAGGTGGTGACTGCACCAAGGTCAGACTTTCTTTCCAGGAATATTTCGGTAAGCCCGGAGATGATCCCAAGAAGTGGGGTGATGTTGCAGCTGCTCTTATCGGTGCACATCAGGCACAGATCAGCTTCGGTATTCCGTCTATAGGCGGTAAGGACAGCATGTCCGGAACCTTTGAAGGGATGGATGTACCTCCTACACTTTGTTCTTTTGCTGTTTGTGCGGCAAAAGAAGATCAGATACTTACTCCCGAGCTCAAGCACGTGGGCAGTTATATATGTAAGTTTGAGGCACACAAGGATGTTCATGAGCTTCCTATTTACGAGCAGCTCCTTATGACTTACAGTGATATAAACAGATGCATCAGAGATGGTGTTGTCACAGCTGCATATGCATTGGATGATACGGGGCTTGTAAATGCTCTTTCCAGAATGGCCATGGGAAGTAATATGGGTATTAAGTTCGACGAGCATATCACCATAAGAGATATGTTTGATCCTACTTACGGTTCACTTCTGGTAGAGATACCTGCAGATAAGATGGATTATCATTTCGGTCGTATAAACATGGACAAGAAGATAATCGGTGTTACTACGGAGGAGCCTGTATTTGAGGCTTTTGGTAAGAAACTGAAGCTGGATGAGATCGTAAAAGCATGGGAGAAGCCCCTTGAAGGTGTATATCCTGTGGCGTCAGCCGCAGCAGCGGATATCGAAGACAAAAAGATAAATAAGACTGCATTTAAGGCTGACAAGATTTATGTTTGCAATTCCAAAAAGGCCAAGCCCAATGTGTTTATACCTGTCTTCCCCGGCACCAACTGCGAGTATGATACGGCAGCAGCTTTTGAGAAAGCCGGAGCCAAGGTGGACGTCAGAGTATTCCGCAATCAGGATCCCCAGGCAGTTAAGGAATCCGTAAAAGAATTTGAAAAGGCTATAGCCAAAGCCCAGATCATTGCTTTCCCGGGTGGTTTTTCTGCGGGAGATGAGCCGGAAGGGTCTGCCAAGTTCTTTGCAACAGCATTTATGAACGAAAAGCTTAAAGGAGCCGTTCATAAACTTCTTGATGAGAGAGACGGACTTATCCTTGGTATCTGCAACGGATTCCAGGCACTTATAAAGCTTGGTCTTGTACCGAACGGCAAAATCACCGGCCAGGACAAGAATTCTGCTACACTGACCGTAAACACCCTGGACAGACATATTTCCAGACCTGTTCATATAAAGGTTGCTTCCAATCTCAGCCCCTGGCTTGCAGGTGTAAAACCCGGAGATGTCTTTGTGAATCCCGCATCCCACGGAGAAGGAAGATTTGTTGCTCCTACAAAGCTTATAAATGAACTGTTTAAAAACGGTCAGGTGGCTACCAGATATTGTTCTCCCGAAGGGGACGTTTATATGGACGAGAAGTTCAATATAAACGGATCTTACATGGCTATAGAAGGTATCACAAGTGCAGACGGAAGAGTATACGGTAAAATGGCGCATGCTGAGCGTGTTGGCGACGGTGTGCTTATCAATGTTCCCGGTGAGCATGATATGAAGATATTTGAGTCGGGTGTAAAATACTTTAAGTAATTCTTTTAGGGGAGGTTATATATGGGTAAAATAAGCATGCAAAACCCCATCGTGGAGATGGATGGGGATGAGATGACCAGAGTCATTTGGAAAATGATAAAGGAAAACCTGATCGAGCCTTATGTAGAGTTGAATACAAAGTATTTCGATCTGGGGCTTGAACATCGCGATGAAACCGGTGATGCGGTTACTACTGAAGCTGCAGAGGCTATAAAGGAATGTCATGTAGGTGTTAAATGTGCGACTATTACACCAAATGCAGCAAGACAGGAAGAGTACAATTTAAAAGAACTGTACAAAAGTCCCAACGGAACGATCAGAGCAGTTCTCGACGGAACTGTGTTCAGGGCTCCTATTATCGTAAAAGGAATAGATCCTTATGTAAGAACATGGAAAAAGCCCATTACCATAGCCCGTCATGCTTACGGTGATGTGTACAGGGCATTTGAGATGCCGGTGGGACTTGGTAAGGTGGATGTACTTTATACTGATCCTTTTGGTGTTGAAAAGCGTGAAGAAGTACAAAGCTTTGATAAGCCCGGAGTACTCCAGGTCCAGCACAACCTAAAGCCGTCTATAGAGAGCTTTGCGAAGAGCTGCTTTAATTATGCACTTTCAACTAAGCAGGATCTCTGGTTTTCTACAAAGGATACTATCTCTAAAATATATGATCATACATTTAAAGATATTTTCAATGATCTGTATGAGAAGAGATATAAGCCTTTGTTTGAAAAAGAGGGCATAACTTATTTCTATACATTGATAGATGATGCCGTTGCAAGAGTAATGCGTTCTGAAGGCGGATTTATATGGGCCTGCAAAAATTATGACGGGGATGTAATGAGTGATATGGTTGCATCAGCCTTCGGCTCACTGTCCATGATGACATCTGTACTTGTATCCCCCGACGGCAACTTCGAATATGAAGCAGCTCACGGAACGGTTCAGAGACATTACTACAAGCATCTTAAGGGTGAGGAAACATCTACCAATCCGGTTGCTACAATATTTGCATGGTCAGGTGCGCTTCGTAAAAGAGGTGAGCTTGATGAAAATAAGGAGCTCATTGATTTTGCACAAAAACTGGAAAAAGCATGTGTGAATACTATAGAGAGCGGAAAGATGACAGGGGATCTTGCGTGCATCACATCAGCGCCCGATCCTCAGAAGTTAAATACTGAAGACTTTATTAAAGAGATCGGAAATACACTTGCGGCGCTTTAAATTGATATAGCTTTAAATTAATAAACAATTTGTGTTTCACACCCTCCTTGATCGGATATACCGGTAAGGAGGGTGTTTTAAAGCATTGCAATATTATATAAAACAGATGGGTTTTTCTTGGGTTTTCGTGCTATAATACTTAAATGACGCAATATTTTAAAGGGAGTCCTTTACGAGATGTCTTCGCATTATGATACGATCATTATAGGGGCAGGACCTGCCGGGATGGCGGCTGCCATAACATTACAAAAAAACGGTATTTCAAATGCAGTTATAGATAAAAGTTTCTTTCCGAGAAATAAGGTGTGCGGGGGTCTCGTGACTTGTAAGACACTTGAAACGGTTATTGAACTGACTGATACCGGAGCGACGGATCTGATCTCAGATGTTTTTTGTGATACGGACAGGATCATTGAGCTTTATTTCAAAAATGAAAGACTAACCTGTTCTGAGGTGGACATACCTCTTTATTTTGTCAGAAGAGAGAAGTTTGATTTTTTTCTTGTGAAAAAATACAAGGAAAACGGAGGGATACTTTTTGAAGGGGAAAAAAATTATACTGTAGATTTTGAGAATAAAACAATAACTCTTGGCAATGGCGAAATTATTACATTTAATTATTTATTGATCGCTGACGGAGCTTTGAGTCCAAACGCAAAAAAACTTGGTATAAAACGAAAAAATACCGGATTTTGTATTGAAGCCCATATTCCAAAAGGTGATGTATCTTATCCCGGGGGTGTAAAGATTTTTTTTGGTATTGTGAAAAAAGGATATGCATGGTGTTTTCCTTCCGGAAATGATATATGTGTGGGGCTGGGCGGAGTATACAAAAAAAGCACAGATTATAAGAACATACTTGACGGTTTACTTAAACAGCTGGGTGCAGACACTGAAAATACAAAATATAAAGGCGCTTTTGTACCGTATGGTTCGTCAGTCGATCAAAGTCATTGTCCGGACAATGTAATTCTTTTAGGAGACGCGGCAGGTTTTGTGGATCCCATATATGGAGAAGGGCTGTATTTTGCCATTACAAGCGGTATAGAGGCGGCCGGTGCCTGTATAACAGCCGTGAGATCATCTTACAGTATAAATGCCGTATATTATAAAAAAACAGAGTTTATTGTTAAAACAATAAAAAAAGGGAACAGATTAAAAAAAATTTTTTTCAGTCATCCGGTTGGTTTTTTATTTAAAAGAAGAATAAAAAACAAAGATTTTTTTGTTCGATTTTATTGTGACAGACAGATTTCGAAGTACGGGTATGATTATTCCCGCATGATCAAATTGTATAGTGATTACAGAAAAGAAAAAAGACTTTTAAAACAGTGATGCTTTAAAAAGAATGGGGTTGTTTTTTATATGAGTACATATGTTATGAGTGATATACACGGATGTTTTACGGCATTTCAAAAAATGCTTGAAAAAATCGGATTTTGTGATGAAGACAGACTGCTAATAGCAGGAGATATTATAGACCGCGGTCCGGAAAATTATGAGATGCTGAAATGGTTTGAAAACAGACCTGATAATGTTGAAATGATCATGGGTAATCATGAATACGATTTTGCATATGAAGATGTACCGCATTTGCTGGCAAGTATAGGTGATTATAGGGGAGAAGACTGGGCTGACAGGTATCTGCCTGATGAAGACCATGATCTTTATGAAACTATAAACGGTATGATCTGTAAAAACAATGTCACACCTGATATGCTTGCCGGATGGGCGGAAATGATAAGGGAGCTTCCTTATTACAAGATCCTTGAAATAAACGGAAAAAAATATATCATTGTTCATGCAGCATATGTATCGGATGAACGATATAAGATGATATACGGGTCATTAAACGGGATTGAAGAGTTTTATATATGGAACCGTGATGCCTTTCTTTATGATGACGGGCCCGGAGATACAATAATATTCGGTCATACACCTACTATATCTGATGCAGGTTACGGAACAGACGGAAAGGTATTCGTGGAAGAGTACAGGGGCAATACTTTTATTGATATAGACTGCGGATATGTATATAAGGAAAGACACCCCCAGGCCAATATGGCAGCCATAAGGCTTGAGGATGAAAAAATTTTTTATCTTGAATCCTAAAAAAGGCTTGACTTTTTAAGATATTAATGATAAATTTAAAAAGCTGTAAATAAACAAAGCAGAGTATCCACTCTCACCTCAGACGTTTTGCCGGCTTGGGTTTATATTTTGTGATAATAAGGATTGATACTATTTATCAGTATTATCTCGGGATAGAAGTGGATGCATGACTGCGTCCACTTTATTTTTTTTGGAGG
>CAMOUW010000072.1 GCA_946626755.1 uncultured Clostridia bacterium | reverse complement strand
ATTCTTTTAATCTTCTTCCTTGTTGTCCTCTGAATATCCGCATTCACGGTCGTTACAAACCAGCTTTTTACCTTTTTCCACCATAACTCCGCCGCATCTGGGGCATTTTTTTGCAGACGGTCTTTGCCATGTTGAAAATTCGCAGTCGGGATATCCTTCACATCCGTAAAATATACGTCCCTTCTTAGTCCTTCTGATAACCACATCCTTGCCGCATTCGGGACATTTCACACCTATCTTTTCCAGATAAGGCAATGTGTTGCGGCACTCCGGAAATCCGGGACACCCCAGGAACTTTCCTGAAGGACCATATTTAACCACCATGTTACGTCCGCATTTTTCACAGATAACATCAGTAACCTCATCCTCTATCTTCACGGACTCCAGCTCTTTTTCCGCTTTCTTCACAGCCTCATCAAGATCAGGATAAAAATTTCTGATAATCTCTTTCCATTCCACCTTTCCTTCCTCAACCCCGTCAAGAAGTTTTTCCATATTTGCAGTGAAATGAACGTCCACAATGGTAGGAAAAGCATCCTTCATCATATCATTTACAGCCGTACCAAGCTCACTTACATGAAGATTTTTCTTATCCTTTACCACATAACGTCTCGCGATCAAAGTGGAGATAGTGGGGGCATATGTACTGGGACGTCCTATTCCCAGCTCTTCCAGTGCTTTTACCAGAGAAGCTTCCGTAAAATGTGCCGGCGGCTGGGTAAAATGCTGTTCCTTTTCCAACTCGTCCAGAGAAAGCTCACTGTCCTTGTCTATGCTTTTTGTAAGACCCTTATTGGTTGTTGTGTCTTCATCAGCGTCATCATCCTTATATACAGACAAAAATCCCTCAAAAAGAATCTTTGAAGCAGAAACATTTAAAATATAATCATCAGCCGCTATCTTCACAGTTGTGGTCTCATATTTTGCCCCGCCCATCTGACTGGCAAGAAACCTTTTCCAGATCAGCTGGTAAAGACGGAACTGATCTCTGGATAAAGATTCCTTAACAACCACAGGACTGAGTGAAAGGTCAGTGGGGCGTATAGCCTCATGGGCGTCCTGTATCTTTTTATCATCAGAACCTTTTTTTGCAGCCGTAGCGGCACAATACTCCTCACCGTAGCTTTCCTTTATAAACTCCCTTGCAGCTTCTACTGCACCATCAGATATCCTGGTGGAATCCGTACGAAGATAAGTAATAAGACCTACCGTACCTTTTCCCTTTATATCTACTCCTTCATAGAGTTGCTGGGCTATCATCATAGTCTTTTTGGTAGCAAAGTTGAGCTGCTTTGAAGCTTCCTGCTGCATGGTACTGGTAGTAAAAGGCAGAGGTGCTTTCTTTGTTCTCTCACCTTTCTTCACACTGTCCACACTATATTTTGCTTTAAGCAGTGCCTTCTCTATTTTTTCAGCCTGTGACCTGTCCTTTATATCTATCCTGCCGTTCTTGTCACCATAGAATTTGGCAACAACAGGTTTCTTTTCACCTTTTATCTTTATAGATGCCTCTAATGTCCAGTATTCTTCCGGAACAAACTCATCTATCTGGGCTTCCCTGTCACAAATAAGCCTTAAGGCTACGGATTGCACTCTTCCGGCACTAAGACCTCTTTTTATTTTAGACCATAAAAGAGGACTGATCTCATATCCCACCATACGGTCCAGTATACGCCTGGACTGCTGTGCATCCACAAGATTCATGTTTATATCTCTGGGATTTTTGAGTGAATCTTTCACGGCGTTTTTCGTTATTTCGTTAAATGTAATACGCTTTATATCCTTGTCTTCCAGTTTAAGCGCCTTGCTTAAATGCCAGGAAATAGCTTCTCCCTCGCGGTCCGGGTCGGTAGCCAGAAATACATTATCCGCTTTCTTTACTTCTTTCTTTAAAGAAGCAAGTATATCCCCTTTTCCTCTGATGGTGATATATCCGGGCTCAAAGTCGTTTTCCACATCAATGCCCAGTCTGCTTTTAGGCAGATCTCTGATATGTCCCTGAGACGCCATTACTTCGTAGTTTGAACCCAAAAATTTCTTAATCGTCTTCACCTTTGCAGGAGACTCCACGATAACAAGATTCTTTGCCACTTTCCTTCCTCCAAAACAAGAAATTTGTTCCAAAAAAACAATAAATTAAAGCCACTATACATCAAAAAAATAAATGTAGCAAGATTTTTTATCAAAAAATACAAATGTATAAAAAACACTTGACATAATTTCTCTTTTAGATTATCATCCCACATAACCAAATGTTCTTTTGGGGAATTCTTTTTTCTATTTATTTCTAAGTATTCTTTTTCTGAATTATTATCTGAATTTTTATCTGATTTTTTTTGAAAACAGACCTGTCTGAAGAGATTCTTAAGGCGTACCTTTTTTTACGTATTTTCACGCACAAAACGATTATATGTACAAAAAATCATATCTGTACAAAACTATTTCTTTTGGCAGGCAAAACAAAACTATTATGTTAAAAAATGCTAAATAAGCTATAAAATTAAGAAAGGGTTTTTATGTACTGTGAAGTTTTCGGCGCCACGGTCTTTGGTTTGTCCGCGTATCCTGTCAGAGTAGAGGTGGATGCAGGGCCCGGGCTGCCATGTTTTGAAATGAGCGGCTACCTGAACAATGAGGTAAGAGAAGCCAGAGAACGTGTAAAAATAGCAATAAAAAATTCCGGTTTTAAAATCAATCCCCAAAGGATAGTCATCAACTACTCCCCTGCTGATATACGAAAGCACGGCACGGGACTGGACCTTCCTACCGCCATCGGACTTCTGGGGGCTAACGGATTTTTAAGTAACGAAAAATTTGAAGATATTATGTTTATAGGAGAACTTGGTTTTGACGGCAGTCTCCGACCCGTCCGCGGATGTATGGCCTGTGTTTTTGAAGCCCGCAAGAAAAATTTCAAGTATGCCGTAATCCCGGAAGAAAACAGGGACGAATGCTTCTACGTCAAAGGTATACATATAATCAGCGCTAAAAATCTTAAAGAAATAACAGATCTTTTAGACGCCGATACTTTTCCTGAAGATTATCGCAAAAACTACACAGAAAAATGCGAAAACAATCATACACATATCGCTGACTTTTTTGACATCAAAGGACAGGATAGCGCAAAAAAAGCCACTCTCATAGCTGCTGCAGGAATGCACAACATTATTTATATCGGAAGTCCCGGAAGCGGAAAGTCAATGTTTGCCAAGCGTATTCCCTACATCCTCCCGCCCATGTCCCATGAAGAAAAGCTGGAACTTACAAAAATCTACAGCGTAGCAGGCAAGTTAAAAAAAGATTCTGTTCTTATCAATTCCAGACCTTTCAGGGCTCCCGGACAAAATATCACAGAAACAGCTCTTCTTGGCGGCGGCCACCATCCCGAACCCGGCGAGATCACTCTCGCCTCAAAAGGTGTTCTTTTTCTGGATGAAATGACCCAATACAAATCCGCGGTTTTGGAGGCTCTCCGCCAGCCCCTGGAGGACAAAAGCATAACCGTATCCAGATCCGGTTATTCCGTAACTTATCCTGCAGACTTTATGCTGGTAGCAGCTATAAATCCATGTAAATGCGGATTCTATCCCGACCGCAACAGATGCAGCTGTTCCGATTTGGATATAAGACGTTTTTTCGGAAAAATATCGGGACCTCTTTATGACAGATTTGACCTTCGCATACAGACTGAGATCGTTGGATTTGCAGATATGTTTGGCACTCCTTCCTCCGTCTCCTCTTCCATGACCACAAAAGAAATGCGCGAAAAAGTCTGCGCTTCCCATGATATACAAAAGAAAAGATTTGCCGGGAGAAAAACCTCTTTTAATTCCGAAATGACGGAACAGGAGATCAAAGAATTTTGCATATTAGGACCCGGAGAAATGTCACTTATGGAAAGTCTTTATAAAAAAATGTCTCTTACCGCACGTGGGTGCAATAAAATATTGAAGCTTGCACGCACTATCGCCGATATCGATGGAGAGGAAAAAATAAGATGCAGTCATATATCCATGGCAGCTGTATATAGAAATAAGGCTCTGTAAAATTATTTGCCGTTGTATTTTTTATCCGTATATGTCTATATACACATATATTTTGAGCATAATGCAGGCGGCGTAATTATTGTGTGACGGGTGTCAAGCGGCAGCGTGCCCGGAACACAATATATTACGCCACCATAATAAAACCCATTACATTTACAGGAGAAAATATGTATAACGAAAACGACTATAATTTCTGGCTGGCAAACATACCCGGAGTAGGCAATATCACAATCAACCGCCTCCTGGATCATTTTGAAAATGCCGAAAAAATATTCAAAGCAAAAGATCACGAAATCCTTGAAACCGAAGGAATAAATATCAAGACCCTTTCAAAAATAAATAAATCAAGAGAAGCCGGTATAAATACATCAAAATCCCGTGCTCACCTTCCCTCCGGAATGAAATGCACTTATAAAACCTCAGTTTACTATCCAAAAAAACTCAAAGAACTATACGACGCCCCTTTTTGCCTGTATTACAAAGGACGCCTGCCTGATGAGACCGTTCCCTCTGTAGCTGTAGTCGGAGCCAGGAGCTGTACGGAATACGGAAAAAACCAGGCCTTTGAGTTGTCACATTTCCTTGCATCTGAAGGTGTACAAATAATCAGCGGTATGGCTGCCGGCATTGATACATACGCTCACCGGGGTGCTTTAAATGCAGGCGGCTACACTGCCGCCATTACAGGCAGCGGCGCAGACATATGCTACCCTCAGATAAATTTCGATATATATCAGTCCATGTCACTGTCCGGCGGCATAATATCAGAATTCCCGCCCGGCACCACTCCGGTCGCCGGACATTTCCCCATGCGCAACCGCATTATATCCGCACTATCAGACGCTGTAATAGTAATAGAAGCCAGAGAGCGCTCCGGTTCCCTTATAACCGCAGATCAGGCTTTAGAGCAGGGGCGTGATGTCTATGCCCTCCCCGGGCGTATAACCGACCCCTTAAGCCGCGGATGTCTGTGGCTTATAGAACAGGGGGCTTACGTCCTTTCCGATCCCAAAGACATACTTTCATCCCCGCCCATAGCGCGCAAACTGTCCCTTTCACAAAAAAAAGCTCCTGCCCCGGAGCAAAACACTCCGATGCAGAAGCTGTCAAATACTGATAACTTGTCAAACCTGTCAAAAGCAGAAGCTGACATATTATCCAGATTAAATGATGAACCTGCCGGTCTGAACAAACTATCATCACTCTGTTCTCTTTCATCAGAAGAGATAACAACACATATCCTAAACCTGTGTCTGTCCGGACTCATAAAAGAAGTATCCCCGGGTCTGTACGTGCGTATTCGCTAAATCAGACTTCTCACCTTAAGATGCCTGTTTATTTTGCATTCAGCATATCCAAAACACTTTGAGAATCCACACTGACTATAGCTCCCTTTTCCACTTCCTCAGGAACTTTTATCTCATCATTCGCATTAAAACTGTTAAATTTGATCGTTGCATCTATATTGTCTATACCAAATGTAAGGGGATTCGTCTCTGATACTCCTTTTACCTCAGGTATCTTCAACTCTATAATATAAGGATCTCTGGATGCCTCTTCAAAATACATCTTTATATCCGCATCCACTCCCGCCAGATCCGGTTTGGGCAATCCCGGAATCCCCGGAATATCAAAACCAAGGCCGTCTGTAAGAGCTTTGACATCCTCACCTTTTAAGCTCCCCTCAACAACATAGCACTCTTTACCTTCTATTTTCTGCGTGCCGTCTTTAAGAGACAATCCGGCCATACTGTCCTTTGCGGAATTGTACAACCCGAGAAGATTGCCCAGGTTTAAACGGCTAAACGCCTCCACATCTGCTCCGGCGTTTTTTTGACCTGCGGTCTCTTTAGAATCCTTGGCAACTATCCAACCGGTATCTCCGGTAAGAAGATCGCTTTGCTTTATATAAGTATACCGGATATTATCTTTATCCAGAGAATATGTCTCTATATCCAGCGACCCCTTTTCTCCTATCAGTTCAAAGGTCACATTTCCTTTGGCATGAGATGCATTATCAGCCTTTGCCGATTGCACATTCAGACCCGTAACTGCATTTACTCCCAGTTTCACTCCGGACATCTGTGCAGTAGCTGTCATCTTTGCATCTATATCCGCGTCCATAGATTTTGCAGATGACATTTTAGTCACCGCATCTGTGATAAGCTTTTCTTTACCTACCCCTTCCGCATTTTGAGTCGTTCCGAAGGGTGTCCACTGACATCCTGTCAAAGACGCAACACAAACAACCGGAAGTGCAAAAAGTAAAGGTTTCCATTTTAAGCTGCTAATTAAAGTTGTTCTTTTTGTTTTCATTACATCTCTTCCATTTTTTTCATTTGCCTATACTTTATATGATATTTCACATCAATGCAAATAATTAATCTTCTGCCGGCAATGCCTCCTTTGACTTACGGCTTGCAACCAGCCCGTCTTCACCCTTATCTATAAGTATAACCTCTCCCGGAAGTACATCTCCTTCAAGTATAAGTCTGGCCGCCAGGGTCTCTACTGTCCTCTGAATATATCTCTTTAAAGGACGTGCACCGAAATTCGGATCATATCCGTTTTCGGTAACGTATGCCATAGCTTCAGGTGTCAATTCAATAGACAACTCTCTGTCAGCAAGAAGTTTATTTATATCCTTTATAAGAAGCTGTGTAATTCCGCTTAGATTCTCCTTTGTAAGCGGCTTAAACATTATTATCTCGTCAAGTCTGTTTAAAAACTCCGGTCTGAAGCTTCCCCTCAATTCTGACATAACAGCTTCCTGAGCCTCCGGCTTTATATTTCCTTCTTCGTCTATACCCTCCAGAAGATACATGGAACCGATGTTGCTGGTCATAATAATGATGGTGTTCTTGAAATCCACGGTTCTTCCCTGGGAATCAGTCACACGACCGTCATCCAGTACCTGTAACAGAATATTAAACACATCAGGATGTGCCTTCTCTATCTCATCAAAAAG
>CAMOUW010000071.1 GCA_946626755.1 uncultured Clostridia bacterium | reverse complement strand
TCTACAGCTGCCTCAACTGATGTCTCAACAGTAGCCTCCTCAACTGGAGCCTCTGCTGCTGCCTCTCCGCAACCAACAAGAACTGCTGCAGAAAGTGATAAAACTGAAAGTAATGTTACGATATTCTTCTTCATAATATTTTCTCCTCTTCTACTGATGCTTGCAATATAGTATTGCAGGTCAATTGCTTCAGTACGAAGATAGATTATACCCTTGGTTTTTTCCAATGTCACGACTAAAACTGTGCATATTGTCGAGCGGAATATCGTTTTCTTTGTGCAATTGTTACAAAAACATTAATAAAAATCAATTTGAGAAGTACCCGCCGAAGCTCACGGTACCTGAATCCGTCCCTGCATCATAGTCAAAAACCAGCGACACACCATCACTTGAGACATCCTTTAGGCTGTCACATGCGAATACTCTCTGGGTTTCATTGCTGTCCTTTACTAAAAACTCCCATTGGGAGCTGTCTGCATGTATCTCAAGCTTCACACCCATAAGCGTATAGCCGTCTGCAAGTATTTCTCCCTCTCCAATAAGGTTATCAGAATAGGTATCCGTAGTTACATCCCTTAAAATGATACTTGATATATCAAATCCGCACTTATTTATTATGTATGCGTCTATCTGCTGGTTTTTAGCAAGCTCCTCATTGGCGCTTGTCTCCTCCTGATAGGTTCCGTCGAGTCTTTTTTGTATGTCCTCGTATTGCCCCAAAAGCAACAGTACTTCCGGGATTTTCTCATCAATCTTTTTATTGCTCAGCTTTGAAAAGTCCTCTTCATAAACGGCTGCTGCCTTAACTCCCAGTGCATCAAGTTCCGGTCTCAAAGATGTGTCAGCAATATCCAGATATTTTTCTTCTGCCGCATTTTGATATTCCTTAAGCTGATTTACATATCCTTCTGCCTCACTTAGTTTTTCTGCAGAAGGCTTACACCCTGAAAGCACCAGCATCATCAGTGCAGCAGCAATAATAACTCTTTTTTTCATCTAAACTCCGTATTTATAATAGTAATCCATGATAAGTCCAACTACATATCTGTAGCTGACTTTGCCGTCCGACACTCCGTTTACCTTTAGATTGGTATCTATAAAGACGTCAGCGGCCTTTTTTACAGTTTCAGTCTTAAATATAGCATTATCTTCAACTTCTTTCCAGCCGTCCTTGGACAGAAACTCATTGTCATACTTAACTCTGTCAAGGATCTTTACATGACGGTTGTATTCATTTTTATCTACTGCATTGTAAAAATCATTATTGATATAATTAAGTACCCCAAGATATCCGCTGTACTGAAACACAATATCATCAGATTTTATGCAGGCCAAAAATCCCAGAAAATTCGCCTCATCCTCATATATAAAGCCGTGGGTGTGCGCCAGCTCATGGCATATGGTAAAAGGCTTATTCATGAGATTCATGGTGTCATTGTAGTTGGCCTCCATAGAGAATGGAAAATAATATCCCTGCATATATTGTTGGCACATAAAGTCAGAGAAATACAGGGCTTTAGGGGTAACATAATACCCGGAAAGTCTTGGAAATTCCTCTCCAAGCCCCTTCATAGCGTTAATGGCTTCTTTCTTCATGTCTTTATCATAAGATACATTCCCATTTTCATCATGGGGAACCACCTTCGACAATTCGTTACATTTTGTCACAATAAAATCGCGAAGCTTTGCCAGCTCTTCAACTGTATACTCTGTTTCGCTCTCGTTTACAATTCTTAACTTCGACGTGTGATACAGCACAAAGCAGTTAAGTGTCATAAGAGTAATTGCTATCGTCAAAAGAACCGGCGTCGTCCTGTAGAGAAGATTTGAAATAAAATCCAGTACTTTCCTTATCCCGGATGGACTTACATTTTTCTTTTTACCATTCTTTATGATTGCCAGATAAACAATATGACTGATTGTAAAAAGAACTGTAAATACTATATAGACCACGATAAAAACAAGGAGCACTTCTCCCACTGAAAACGGGAAAAGACTTGTAAGTCGTCCATACAAACTTGTCAAAACAGGGAAAATATAAGTGACATAAAAGTCAGAAAATGCTGTGCTCATCCATGCTAAAGCGTTTATAAGCACGCATAAAGCAATAATAAAAATGATAGGCCCTGAATAAGCCCTACTTTTCTTTCTCACAAAAAGTAACCCCCATTACTCATGTTATAAAGAATTATATAAAATAAATATGGACTCAAAATGTCTAAACTTCACGGTTATGTTCATAATTTAGACATATATCTTTTTGTTTGGCTTAAGGGACTTATGATAAAATTAAAATAGTCAGATTATATTAGAAAGGATCCTAAATTGTATGAAACTTTTGATAGCAGATGACGAGATAGAACTGGCTAATGCACTGGTTGCAATTCTAAAACACAGCAACTACACAGTTGATGCCGTCCATAATGGTACAGATGCTCTCGATTATGCTCTGACCGGTGATTACGACGGAATAATACTTGATATCATGATGCCGGGGCTTAACGGAACCGAGGTGTTAAAAAAGCTGCGAGATAAAGGTATTTCAACACCTGTCCTTTTCCTGACCGCTAAAACTGAGGTCGATGACAGGATAAAAGGTCTTGATCTCGGTGCCGATGACTATATTTCAAAGCCCTTTGACATGGGAGAATTGCTTGCAAGAGTTCGCGCAATGCTCAGAAGAAAATCAGATTTTGCTCCTTCAAATCTGATCTGCGGAAATCTTACTCTGGATCGCTCAAGCTACGAAATGTACACCGAAGGACACGAAAAGATCCGTCTCTCCGGCAGAGAATTCCAGATGATGGAAATGCTTATGACATCGCCGGGCAGAATCATATCCATTGATAATTTCATGGATCACATCTGGGCGGACGGAGAAGCTGACGTCAACGTTGTCTGGGTTTATGTTTCAAATCTTCGAAAAAAACTGTCCTCACTGGAAGCCACTTGCGAAATAAAAGCATCAAGAGGTCTTGGATACTCAATCAATGAAATTAGTTGAGGTTAAAGCATGGTAAAAAAACTCAGGAAAAAATTTGTAATAACCGCCACACTCTCACTGCTGGCTATTCTTGTGGTCATGATCGCCATAATCAACTTTTCCAACATCCAGTCAAACATACGGGATGCAGACCATCTCCTTTCAATTCTGTCCACAAATGACGGGCATTTTCCTACTACGCATCCTCCAAAAGGAAACAGGTTCGATCCGCAAAATGCCTTTTCTTTTGAAGCTCTTAATAATACCAGGTCTGCCGAAATGCCCTTCCAGTCCAGATTCTTTGTGGTTTGGCTTGATGAGGCAGGAAACGTTTCATCTACAGATCTGTCACAGGTTGCTGCCATCTCAGAAGAAGATGCTGTTGAATATGCTAATTTGGCCTTAACTTCCGGAAAAGAAAAAGGTATGATCCAGTCATATCGCTATCAAAAGGCCACCTCAGGTACCGGTGCCAATTTTATAGTCTTTGTCGATATGACCGTCTCCCTTATCAGCATTTACAATCTTCTGATTAGGTCCGTACTTGTAGGTCTCTTTGCGCTTGCTGCCATGTTCATCCTTGTGTTTATGTTTTCAACCCACGCCGTTGCTCCGGTTGTGGAGTCTCTTGAGAAGCAAAAGCGCTTTATTACAGACGCCGGGCATGAACTAAAGACTCCCCTTGCTGTTATCTCTGCAAACATCGATGTGTTGGAACTGGAATCCGGAAAAAATGAATGGACCTCCAGCATCAGAAACCAGATAAAGCGTATGAACAGCCTGGTAAAAAATCTTCTGACCCTATCCAGAATGGATGAAGAAAGAATGAGGGTTGTATTCTCCGACTTTAATCTCAGTAATACTGTCAGTGAAGCTGCCACCTCTTTTCAGGCTCTTGCAGAATCCAAGGGAAAAAGCTATCAGATAGATATAGAAAAAGATATTCACATTACAGGGGATCAGAAATCCCTGGAACAGCTGACCTGTCTTCTTTTGGATAATGCGATCAAATATTCCTCCGATCAGGGAAATATCCGGATCAGCCTTGTCAAAAATAAGAACATTTCCCTTGAAGTATCCAACAGCTGTGACTCTATCCCTGAAGGCAATCTCGACAGGCTATTTGACCGTTTTTACAGAGTAGATACTTCAAGAAGCCGCGAAACGGGAGGCTATGGCATAGGACTTTCTGTCGCAAGAGCCATTGCAACATCTCATGGCGGCACAATACAAGCCCTGCGTGACGGAGATAAACTTATAAGATTCGTGGTAAAACTTCCTACAGTTCTTCCCAAGAATCTTGTTAAAGCAAATCAACCATAAAACGGTCTTTTCATGTTATAATTAAATATACAGAAAACTTGCGCTTATATTCACTCTTTGTTCAACATTTTATTTTCAATGTCACTGAAAATCTGAAAATTTTAGCATCGGAGGTGCACATGTATAAAAAAGGGGATAAAGTTATTATTTTGGATTACAACGACAAGCCACTGATTCCTCATGTTGTGGGGGAAGTAGAAGATGTCTATGGCCCTGACAGGGTAAGACTCATTATGCCTGACGGAGCCGGATGTCTTGAATTCACAGACCGGTTCGAAAAGATTGACGAGGAAACCTACCAGAAATATCTAAATGACATCGTTGAAAGAGAAAGAACTTTACCTGTTGATCTTCAGATAGATATCAGAAAATTTGCATCCAAACATCCAAGACGCAGAAAAGACGAGATTCTGAAACAGTTTGACATGGATAAGCGCTACGTTTCAATTATCAACGCCTATATGGGCCGCGAGATGATGTATGGCAAAGAGAATATTAACGAAAGATTTCTTTTTGAGTACAAAGAAGCTCTCTATGGAATTGTAGAAACACGAACCTTTTTCCACGAGCTCGATGACTCAATTCCGATCCCGGAGTTGCCCTAAGCTCTTTTTCCGCGAAAAAGCCAGATATATACCAATCAGAATATAAACGTAAGGCGTAGCTGTTACCTGGGAAAAAGAAATCTGGCTGTAAACAAAATATGAGAAAATTGGGAGTGCGCAGGCAATCGCTGCGTTCTCCCTTTCTTTTGCCCATAAAACATCATAAAGAATACTGATAAAAAGCCCCAGATAGGTGCAGGCACCGATAAATCCCCTCTCAATGAGCACGGTCAACAGTTCGCAGTGAGCATTTGTAAGCATATCTCCTCCAAATGCCCCAGTAAAGGCTTCTGACATTGACGGGCTCTTCATAGCATATGGATAGAGACAGTCCTGCCCCACACCCACCATTTTTTCCCAGGGCGAAAAACCAAGAAAAACATCCGTGCACATTCTCCATATAAGGCCTCTGCCATTTCCAAATTCATCACTAAAGTTTCCGGCAGCGATATATATCCCTGTTAAAAGCAGCATTATAACGGCAAAAGCAGCTGCTTTTCCAAGAAGTCTCCCTTTAAAAGAAACTTTTATCTCATCCAAAAGTTTTACAAGATTATATAGGAAAAAAGCCGCCGCCATAATGATAATCCCTGTATTCATATTAAGTATCCCGACAAGGAGATTATCTTCATAGGTATACATTTCTCCAAACAGAGTGAGCATGACTTGGGCAAATGACATCCCGACTCCAAGGACAAAAAGCTGTATCAGCCATTTCCTGACCAGCTCAAAGTCCGATGAAAACAGCGAATAGAGCAAAAGCAGAATATAACTCGAAATAATAATCAGCAGCGCACCGTCACTTCCCTGCAGGAACAATGCGGCAACTCCCAATATCACATATATCCCGTTTATGAAAAAGAGCTTTGAAAACGGCCTCTGCGCATACATTATACCGATCCCAAGAGGCAGAAAAACAGACAGAAATCCTGCATACCAGTTGATATTCCCTATCGTTGCAAGATATCCTGAGTTTGCTGCGCCGGAAAAGACCGTATAAATGCCAAACCGGTTCATTATTCCAAGGACAAATTCTAATCCTGGAACAAGAAGCATAAGGCAGATCCCCCAGACGGGAAGGGTACTGATATTTGATAGTATCAGTCCAAAAAAAGCCATCAGAAAGAGAGACAAAAAGCCGCATCTCCATCCTTCAATTCCCCAAAAAGCAGTCTTTTTATCCACAGAAAATATGAAAGAAACAGCTCCTGAAAGAACAGTAGCAAAAAGACACAGCTGCATTACAGAAACGGGCCTAGTCCCAAGTTTAACTGAATTTGTTTTTCTTCTGCTGATGAGAAAGCAGGTGATAAAAAGCGCAAAAAAACAAAGGCTTAATGCCAGATAGCATATGCCCTTTGCTTCTCCAAGCCCGTAGTAGCCTTGTTTCATGTATAGAGGAATAATGCTGCATACCGCTAAAAGATATAGCATTATAAGAAGCTGCATTTTCTCATTCTCCCAGCATGTATCACTTTCTTACGAAATCCGCAGCTTGTGCGGATTTTATAAAATTTCATTTAAGATATCATATTTTTTATCTGCCCGTTGTCGGGGGTTATCTCAAAACACATCTTTTCCCCGGTAGAGGGGTGCTTTAACTCAAATTTATAGCTGACAAGACATATGTCGCTGATCCCGTTTTCTTCGGAAAATCTGACAGACTCTGCGCTTCCGTAGTTCTTTTCCCCAAGGATCGGATATCCATAATGTGATAGCTGAACCCTGATCTGATGAAAACGCCCCGTTAGGAGCCTGATTCTGAGAAGTGTTGTATTTTCTGTTCTCTTTACCACTTCATATTCCAGCGCTGCCTTTTTTACATCCCCTGCAACAGTTCTGATTTTTTCACCGTTTTCCCTGGTGATAACCAGGTCTTTTAACGAATCCTTTTCTGCTTTGCTTACTACCGCAGCCAGTCCGTCTTCTTTTCTTATAAGGTAATCGACAAGCTTGCCACTGTCATCCGGAACAGTGCCATAGCAAAGCGCATAGTAGTATTTTCCTGTACTTCTGTTCTTGATCTGATTTGAAATATCTCCTGCCGCTTTCTTGGTCTTTGCCAGCACCACAACACCTTCCACCGGCTGATCAAGCCTATGGACAGTGGCCACATAAGGCGGTTTTTTGCTTTTGCCGTTCTTCCTCGAAAGGTAATTTCTTGCTGCACTGACAAGATCCATTGTATAGGACTTTGCCCCTTCCGTTGCTACTCCGGCAGGCTTGTGACAAACCAATATGTCGTTATCTTCATAAATATATCTGATGTTTCTCATTCAAATTCCCTGAGCCTGCGGCACTTTTCTTCTTAAATTGGTTTTAAACGTGCGCTGCTGGGCGCACTACTTAAAAACTCCTGCCCGGCATTTACCGGACAGGAGCTGCTTTCACACTTTGAATCTGTAACCAACGCCCCAGATAGTCTCAATATACTGAGGATTGGATGTGTCATATTCAATCTTTTCGCGGATCTTCTTGATATGCACGGTAACTGTAGCGATATCGCCGATGGAATCCATGTTCCA
>CAMOUW010000070.1 GCA_946626755.1 uncultured Clostridia bacterium | reverse complement strand
GGCCGTCCTTTATCATCTATAACTTTACTGCCATCAGAATAGTAGTAAAATATCCTTCTAGACACGCGGCTTGTTTCTGTAGTCTTTTCTATCAGACTTTCTTTTACATTTTTACCCAATTTATATACTATCCTTTAAATAATATTATAACTTTTTGATCATTCGGAAATAACGATACAAGAATACGATCGACTCACATCTCTTGCAAGTACTATTAGGAAAGAACTTACCGTCACTTCCGGTCGTAATACCATTTTCCGCCGCCCACAAAATCGCCTTATACGAGTAAGAAGATTTATTGGTCACATCTTTAAACGGACTCACCATATTTCGGGGGGAAGGCTTTCCTGCCAAACGCCAAAGTATAGTAACAAATTCCTGCCTTTTACACCCTGCACCCGGCGCAAACAAACCTTTGGTACCTGTTACGATCCCATTTTCACTTGCCCACAATATCGCCTTATATGAATATCTTGACGGATTGGTAACATCTCTGAACGGACTGACCTTAGTTTTGGGTTCAGGTTTCCCCTGGGCTCTCCACAAAAATGTCACCAATTGTTCTCTGCTTGTCCCGGATACAGCATCAAACAATCCATTAACCCCTGTAGCGATCCCCTTATCATGTGCCCACTTCACAGCATTATAATAATACTGACTCGGGTTAATATCAGAAAAGAATTTTTTTCCTATTTTTGAAAAATAAACATATATATCTTTGGGCACATTATCCGGAGTAAATGTCACAGCCGGGATTTCACTAATACTCGGCAAATACCCCGCCACCTCCATAGCCTTCATCTTGGCCCAGGTCACGGGTTTCCACTGCCCGTAAGTAATCTTTCCCGTAACTGTATCTTTTATATTATTTCTTATAAATTCAGCAACCTGTCTGGCAACTGCCGGCTGACCTTCTGTATTGATGACCTTTCGCCCATCATCATAAAGGTAAAATATTTTTCTCTCTACAGTCTTTTTCTCTGTAAGTATCTGTGTGGAATTTTTCACCCACTTTGCAGCGACGGTGACAGGCGCCTGAATATTTGAAAAAGATTTATCCCATCCCGCAAATGTATAACCTTCTCTTGTAGGTGCAGCCGGAGCAACCGCATCTTTTCCGGTTGCAACAGACTGTTCACTAAGAACCTTTCCAAATCCGTCGGTAAATTTCACTGTCAGAGCAGCTTTTACCTGGTCGCCACTTGCTCCTGAAGGAGTCCCTGCATTTTTCCTGAAATAAACCTTTACATCTGAAGGAGGATTGTCCGGAGTAAATGTAACAGCCGGAACAGTCTTTACATCAGGTGTATAGCCTGCCATGGGAGCTACATCCTCTGCGTTAAATGTATGCTGTGCCCATGCCCCGTACTCTTTCTTTCCATTTCCGTCTGTCGTCACACTGCGTGTAAATGTAGCAGACTGGGTCTTGGACCATGTCTGAGAGTTGGATCCGTCATCATTTATACGGTAGTATGTAATCTTTCTGGACACTGTCTTTGACTCTGTAGAAAGAGTCTTTTTATGCTCCGGATTCTCCGTATAATATACAACGAGATCCTTAGGGGGTTTTTCAGGAGAAACCGTCACGGCAGGTATCGTTTTAATATCCGGTGTATATCCGTTTATAGCGGGAGAATCAAATCCCGCAAACTCGGTAGTCCCCCAGTCAGGTGCTGAAAGTACCTTCCCCGTCTTCTTGTCTTTTATAACAGTTCGTTCGAATGTAGCGGAAGCTGTCCTTACGAAGTCACCGCCATTGCTGGATTTTACAGGGGTTGTTTTGCCCTTGTCATCCTTAAAATAAAAACGTACTGTCCTGGTAACTGTCTTTTTCTCTGTTTCGGTGACAGTCTCCGTAGTAGCTGCAACTTCTGCAGCCTGCGCCTGCGCCGGAATTACTGCCGGTATGGTAACCGTAGCGCCAGCGGCAAGGAGTGCCAGTCCGAAAAGCTTTGCTTTTGCATTTAATCTCTTTTTCATTTCTTTCTTCCTCAAATATTAATCCTAAATATCTATTTTACAGACTTCTTCCTATAAATTATGTTAGCACTTATATCCGACTTTTTCAATATGTATTATATTTTTTTATAATTATAAAATAGTTTAACAATTCTTTCTTTTATTCAATATCGAGATAATCTCGCCAGAATTTTGCCGTCCTAAAGTAATCAAGTGCTTTTATATAGTCTTTTTTCACTTTTTTTCCGTCTTGATTGTACTTATCCATTATCTTGTTAAACCTGTGCTCCAATTCTCTAAACTTACGGATATCTTTTTTATAGTGCACACAATTATCATTGATAATATCTATACCGTAAATCTCTTCGCACAAAAACATCTTTTTCTGATGATACGGCCATCCAAACGGAATAATCCCCTTTTTCCCTTTAATTGAAAAAGTCATGCGTTTCTGACCATTGTATGTATAATCATAAATATGTTTGCGTAAACCGTCTAAAGGTTCATAGCGATATAGCGTTTTCTTATCAATACGATTCTTAATCTCCGCAGGTATAGCATACCTCTCATCTTCCTTTAATTTTTTTTTCTTTAGTACTTCTCCGCCATCCGTCTTCGCAAGGAAGCCGGGGCCTTTAAGGTAATCCTCCAAAGCATCCGCTACAAGAGATGCCCCGTTGTAGTTGAATTTGTATATTTCTTTCCAAAAAAAATCATATACCTTTTGAAAAATACCTGCATCATATAAATTTTTATGTATCGATGACACAATCAATTCATTTCTGAAACTCTGATATATATCCGTTGCGTAATTAAATCTACCCCCAAATGCATTATGCCATATGCATATCCCGTTCATGCTGATTATTTCAGCTTTATTGCGAATCGAGTACTCTATATCATCATCGCGAACAAATAACGGCATAGGAAGATTGTCAGATCTTGCAACACTTTTAGGCACACAGCAAAACCACCATGCACTATACTGGTGTTTGTCCTCCGGCAAAAAACGTTCATTTAAAACGATGCTTGACAGACGGTTCATATTTCCGGGCCGCTTTGCGGAACCGACAATAGCATATTCCTTTATGGTTCCCACATCCTCATGCTGATAATACGGTCTTTCCATCTCAAGCATAGCACCTGAAATAAAGCTATTATCGTAGCGCTCCTTTAGAATCCTCAAAAAATATAAAAGTTTATATAGACTGTAGGAAATAAATTTTACATCATCATCCATAATAAGGACATGTGTAGTTGGGGTGTCCATGGCATCAATTTCAATCATCCCTCTGGCGGCACCTCCCGCACCTCCTGAGTTCTTGTTTGGAAAAACCCGTATTTTTGAAGAATTAAACCCCGACAATTCTTCACTCTTTCCATTATCTACTATCACCCAGTTGAAATTGTCCGATACATTTCCGTCCTTGAAAATGGTTTTTTCCAAAATCTCTTTATTTCGTTTTACATACTCTTCTTTCTTGTATGTCGTGGTCAACAGCGTAATATGAATATCCTTTATATTCTCATTTTCTACCAATGCACTGTAATAACCCTTGTATAGTTCTGTTTTTTTTCTGACGGTCAGGATAAACGATACCAGTTCAAAATCTTTTTCATTTATTTCCACGGAAATATGTTTTCTTCCGCTACACTCAAATTCTTTTGTTTCTATTTTTTTTACTTGTACCGTTTTCTTTTTCACCGGGGAATAACCGCATATATCTATACAAAATTCCCCTTTTATATCCAGTTCCAGCTGAAACCCATCCGCATAAGTATATTTATCCCATTTTTTTATGGACAAACTATTGAAATATGTTGAAAAGTCATATTCTCCCGGTTCAAAGACAAAAAAATCCTTTTCTTTCTTAATGCCGTTTATATTTCCACGAACAAGCATATTTTTCATGTCATCTGAAAAAAATTCTTCATCGAGAAAAATATCCTGGAGTAACACTCTTTTTTTATTCATTCCCATAACAAAAACCTGTCTTTTCCTTGATCAATAAAAAACTTTAAACCTTTTTCTCATTTTCGTGAGACCTTGAGTACGCGTCACAAACCTTCTGCGGTGTTCCCACCATTTTCAATACACCCTTTTCAATCCATATAACCTTTGTACAATTCGATTTTATCGTGGCAAGGGAATGAGAAACAATAAGCACTGTGGATCCGCCATGTATCATCTCTTTTACTCTGGCCAGACTCTTTTTCCTAAAGAACTGGTCTCCCACCGCAAGCACTTCATCCAGGATAAGAATTTCAGCTGCACCCGCCACAGTAGCTATGGAAAAACCAAGTCTGGACACCATACCCGATGAAAAATTCTTAACCTTTTCTTCCATGAAATCCTGCAGTTCGGCAAACTCCACTATTTCATCATAATGCTTATCTATAAACTCTTTGCTGTATCCTATAATGGCGCCATTAAGATAAACATTTTCTCTTGCAGACAATTCACTGTCAAATCCGGTCCCCAGGGTAAGTAACTGTATCTTACTATTATCAGCTATAACCTCACCGGACGTAGGACGCAATGCACCTGAAACAATTTTAAGCAAAGTACTTTTTCCGGAGCCGTTTGTGCCGATTATTCCAACCACCTCTCCCTTGTATATATCAAAACTGATATTATCCAGCGCCTTTAAAGTATGCTTTTTAATTTTCCCTTTTACTTTTTGGATAGCGTAATCTTTTAACCCTGAAGTATTACTATTAGACACCTTAAATATCATAGATACATTCTTTACTTGTATAACCGGCTCCCCCATTTCACCGACAGCCGCATTTGTCTCTTCTGAGACTGATACAGGCTGCGGGAGTACAGGTTGCTCCAAATGCACAACAGGCTTTCCAAGCCGGATCGCGCCATCTTTTTTATCTATAATATTTCCCGGATTCTCTTTATCCGGTTTTGATCTGTCATCTTGTTTTGAAGGCTTATCAGACTTATCCTGCTTTGCAGGCGTATTTTCGGACTTTTTACTGATGTCAGTTTTAACTGCAGCTACCAAGCTGCCCAAACCGGCATCGTTGACCTTTTCTTTTTTATCCGCTTCAACAATATCTTTTTTGACTTTATCTGATCTGATAACTCTGTCAGACGTATCTGTTTTTTCTTTTACATTTTTTCTTACATCCTGCTTAAGGACTTTTTTTCTCCTGTTTTTTAGCGCACCCAGACTTATAAGTATCGCTATCAATACTGCACCCAGAACAATAATCATGATCAGAGGCCAGAAGAATTCACTTTCTGTAAACTTTTTTCCATCTTCTTTCTTTTGCTCTGTAGTTGCTTCTGTAGTTGCTTCTGTCGTTTCCTCTGCTGCAGGACTTTCTGTCGCTTCTGTAGTCTCACGATTAGCTACTACATCTTCACCGTTCAGTTTTATCGGAACAATCGCCTTTTCGGTTATTTCAAAGGCTTCATTATCACTATCAGCCACCAACACCCTTGCATCTGATATTTTCAGCTGGGTTTCTCCGCCACTAAGCGCCTCAAAACGAAGCATGGTTGAAACTCCGGTATCGTTTCCCACACCTTCAAAAATGATTTTTCCTTCTTCTTCACTTGAGGCCCCTTCTATATATCTCAGTCTGTCATGATCATATTCTATTTCAACCTTATAGTAACCAATCTCACTGTCCCCGTCGATGTACACCCCGACAGGAAATTCCGCACCACTTTCATTTTCGTAAGAATCAGAACCGAAAATGACAGCCGCATCTGCAGCAAATACATTGGAGGGCAATGCACATATCATAAATAATACTGTACATATACCTGCAATTATTTTCTTTTTCATCTTTACCTCACTTTTATATTTTTGCCAATACGTTCTGGGTTCCCCTGTTAAATATAATGGAGCCTAAAATATACAAAACAACAGCATAAACAATAAGTTTCACCCATATCATAGGATCCGGAATCTGATTATACAAAATACACTGTCTTTCAAAATGAATCGTCAGATATACCGGATTGAACCCCATGACCTTGGCCATGGCCGGCGACACGTGTCCCACATCGAAAAACATACCCGAGCCATAAAACACCAGCCTCATTATTACTTTATAAAAATATTGTATATCAGCGAAATAAACATTTATCACCGCCAGAATTTTGCCTATTCCGATTATCACAAATATAGAAATAATTATACCAAGCGGCGCAAGCGCTACTGCCGGTCCAACTCTTGTCCCTGTTATAATGAGTATTACGACATATCCGACCAGGGAAAAAAGAAAATGAATCATTGCAACATATACTTTTTCTATAATAAACACATTGGTCGGAATCTTCGTTTTTATCAACAGGTTCTTGTTATTTACAAGTGCATGAAGCGCACTCCCCATTCCCGAATTATATAAACCGAATATTATAGTACCTGTATATACATAAGGCATAAACCCCTTAATGTCACGATTAAAAACGGTGGCAAAAAGTATTGCCATGATCAGCATTGAAATAAATGGCATAAGAATATTCCACATTTGTCCGAGAATCTTCGAGGTGTTTCCACGCTTTATTTCACGCGATGCCATCTGCCTCACAATAAACCAGTACTGTTTAATGTCAGTCTTGCGTATGTCGTTTTTATCTTTTTTTTGCCCCTGTGACATTACAACTTCTCCATAACAACATTTTCTTTTTTGTTAAATATCAATCTGCCTAAAAAAAATATACCCAGAGCCCAGGCTACCATCTGTATCCAGTACTGAGGCTCCGATATTTTCCCGTAAATAATGCAATCTCTTGCTATTTTTACATACGTATATAACGGGTTAAAGCTTATGAATCTGCTGACTCCCGGCGCAAGTCCGTCTACTGAATAAAAAAGGGCAGCAAATCTCGTAACAACCATCATAATTATTGAATAAACATTTTTTAAATCCCTAAAAAACACGTACCATATAGATAAAAAATATGATATGCCCATAGAAAAGATCATAAGAAAAAACACATCTACCGGGAACAACAATATCATCCATGTTACAGGAATCTTTAAAACTACCATTATAAAAATAAAAGCTATACAAGAAAACCCCAGGTTTACCAGTGCCGTATATACCCTGGATAAAACAAAAGTCCTGCGCGGCAGCTTTGTTTTCAGCATCATATTTTTGTTATCATATAATGCGGTCATAGCCGTTGTTGTGGATGTAGAGAAAAAACTGATAACAATATAACCTATATAATAATATGCCGGATAGTATTCTATGCCTTTACTGAAAATGTATGAAAACATAAATGTTACTACCACCATGTTCAACAGCGGACTAAGTATACTCCATGCTATCCCGAGATAACTTCTGGCATATTTTCTTTTTATTTCACGCCTGGTCAGTTCCCGCATAACATATATATGCTGTTTCCGCGTCCCCGACATATGTTCTCCGTTCAAAATATTTCTCCTTTTTTGACACAATTAGCCCCTGCATTGTACCACCTATAGCATTCAAAATCAACAGCCCTGATGCCAATACCTTTAACACAATGTCTTTAACACACCGGCAACCACTTACGAAATCCACTTCAATCATTCTCCGGTATACTCTGATACGTTCATCCTTAGCTGAGTAAAATACTCATTTATTATAAGCTTTTACTATTGTATGCATTTTTTCACTCGTTCAATAAGCAGAAATTGTCAGGTATCGAAAAAAACTCTCCATCTTAAACAAAAGCAGAGAGTTTTTTAGTTCTTATTCAGTTAAGCTTTTTACCGGTTTCCTTTATACCTGTATATAAATGTCACTATCTCTCTTCTCTTGCACAATCCTGTCGGAA
>CAMOUW010000069.1 GCA_946626755.1 uncultured Clostridia bacterium | reverse complement strand
TTTTCTTACACCTCCGCAGTATGTCTCATTGGTAGAAATAATACCAGTGGTTTTTCCCGCTGCTTCATTCAAAATAGAGTGAAGCATATATGTAGTCGTTGTTTTGCCTGCCGTTCCGGTTATTCCGGTAAGCTTAAAAGCCTGTGAGGGTCTTTTAAAAAATGCTATAGATAAAACCGAAAGAGCTTTTTTGACATCAGAAACATGAAAATAGGTTACGGATCTATCATATATATGCTCAGACACATAAGCAGCAAAACCATTTGTTTTTGCCTGATAAAAATATTCCTCCTTAAATGAAACACCTTTACATATAAAAAGAGAATCCGGATCCGACGTTCTTGAATCATAAGTGATCTTTCTTATGATCTCCGTTTCCTCAAAAGCGTCTGCATTGGTTTCCAAAAGAAGATCGTGCTCTTTTAAAATATCATTAATATTTTTAAATGAAAGTGAATAAATCATATTTAAATACAGCCTTTCTGCATATTTTTTCTATTTTATCCTAACATAATACTTTTGTAAATTATAATAACCATTGCTCAAAAAGATCTTTGTACAATTAAAACACGATATATATATACGTATGAATAAACTATATTATAAGGCGTCTGATTATTTAAAAAGCAGGTCAACCAAAGTGACCTGCTTTATCTTATATCTCATCAATATATCGCATAACCGTCCTAAATTCGATTATCTTATCTTTAATCGCATTTTTGCAGTCCTCTATACGCTCCCTTTCTTTTTCTTCAAAAGGTCTGTTGTCCTGAAAACTGAAATATGCAGCCGATCTTTCTGCTGAAAAAACAACCTTCTCTCTCTCTTCATCAGGCAATTCTCTTGCTTTATCAAGTTCAGACATGGTAATGCTTACCGCTTCACGAATCTCAGCAAGTTCTTCCTCGTCAAAGCCAAAATAAGTCATCTTGTAAATGATCTCGCTGACAAAAGGAACAAGACCAAATTCTTCCACATTTTCCCTGATCACTTCATATCCGATGATCTCATCCCAAAGAGCATACTCATATGCATGGTTTTTTGATACAGGATAAAGAAGCGTGATACGATCTGTTTCTTCATCAGAAAGAGCATCCACTTCTTCAAAACTCAACTTTCCTATCTCCGAGTCTCTGTCTGTTTTGCTCAGAAGCTCTTCTTTCTTATAAAGTGAAGTCTCCTTTTCCGACTTTCCCCCATCGCCGTAAAGAATACCCAACATCACAAAATCACTTTCAACCGGCTCTCTGCCAAGTATATCTTCCACAAAAGAAGAATAATTTGAAAAAGTCTCGGCTCTTTCGTCTTCGGAAATCCCATCTCTGTCTACAATATAATCAACAATAGACTCCACGGGACACTCTCTGATCAGATCTTTAACCATCTGTTTCATAACTTAAATTAACTCCTTTAGATGTAATCTGTATAAATCATGTACACATAGCAAAACGTAAAAACGTAAAAACTGAAAATACTATGACTAATATATAAAATTTTTATAATTTTTTCAAGATATTAATATCTTCATTTTGTAAACAAAGATATATAAATGACTACAAAAATGCGAACACAACTACAATATCGGCTAATTTTACAATAATTCTTTCAAAATATTGTTTACCATTCCCGGGTTCGCCTTTCCTGCCATAGCCTTCATTGTCTGCCCCACAAGAAATCCCATCGCTTTCTCTTTACCGTTCCGGTAATCCTCTACAGACTGTGGATTTTCATCAATGACTTTTTGTATGGTTTCTCTCAATGCTGACTCGTCATTTACCTGTGCAAGCCCGTGTTCTTTGATATAAACATCCGGATCTGTATCATGTTCAAATATTTCTTCAAAGACCTCTTTTGCAACCGTGCTGTTTATGATCCCTGATCCGGTGAGTTTTATAAGTTTTGCAAGGTTCTCGGGAGAAAACTTTATATCGGAAGCATCCATAGACTTTTCCTTCAACAGTCTTAAAGTATCTACCATCAGCCAATTAGAAACCTTTTTGGGCTCACCGCACAAAACCGCAGTCCTTTCAAAAATACCTGCAAGGTGTTTTGAATCTGTAATTATATCAGCATCTTCTTCAGGTATACAATATTCACTTATATATCTTTCTTTCTTCTCGTCCTTAAATTCAGGTTGGAATGCTTTTATTTCATCTATCCATTTCTGACTTATAAAAATACCGGGAAGATCGGGTTCGGGAAAATATCTGTAATCCTGCGCATCTTCTTTTGATCTCATGGAAAATGATTCTTCTTTGTTGTCATCCCAGCGTCTGGTTTCCTGTATTACATTTCCACCTTCTTCGATTATACTTATCTGACGAGCTGTCTCAGCTGCGATGGCACGGGATATAGCCTTAAATGAATTGAGATTTTTCATCTCCGTCCGGGTTCCAAGTGAATCCGTCCCCGCTTTTCTTACAGATAGATTGACATCTGCACGCATGGAGCCTTCCTGCAGTTTACAGTCGGAAGCGCCAAGATACTGTATTATGGTCCTGAGCTTTTCAAGGTAGGCTATGACCTCCTGTGCAGATCTCATATCAGGCTCTGATACAATTTCTATAAGAGGCACTCCCGATCTGTTAAGATCCACATAAGAAAGTGCTGCATTTTCATCATGTATAAGCTTACCTGCATCTTCCTCCATATGGATCTCATGGATACGGATCTTCTTTTTTTCACCATCTGCGTTTATATCAACAAATCCGTTTAGACATATAGGTTCATATAGCTGGGAAATCTGATAATCCTGGGGATTGTCAGGATAAAAATAATTTTTGCGGTCAAATCTGCAGTTTCTGTTTATTTCACAGTTGGTTGCAAGTCCCACGGCAATGGCATGTTCCACAACCTGCTTGTTTAAAACAGGCAAGGCTCCGGGCATGCCCGTACAGACAGGACATGTATGGGTATTTGGCTCACCTCCGAATTCTGTAGTACATCCGCAAAAAATCTTTGTTTGAGTGGATAATTCAACGTGCACTTCAAGGCCGATGACTGATTCATAATCTTTCATTTCAGACCGCCTTTCCGCCGGACGCTGCCGGACTTTTCTGATAATCCCGGGTCTTTTCAAAAGCGTAAGCCACTTTCAAGACATCTTTCTCATTAAAACAATCTCCCATAAGCTGTAAACCTATGGGCATACCCTCTTCATCCAGACCACAGGGAACAGATATAGCAGGAAGTCCCGCAAGATTGGCTGATACTGTATAAATATCACCAAGATACATTTTTATGGGATCTTTCAAAGAAGTACCTGTTTCAGGAGCGACTGAAGGAGTAACCGGTCCGAGGATCACGTCATATTTTTCAAAAGCGCTGTCAAATGCTTTTTTGATAAGAGCTTTTGATTTAAGCGCTTTCATATAATACGCATCATAGTATCCTGCCGAAAGAACAAATGAGCCCAGCATGATCCTTCTTTTTACCTCATCTCCAAAGCCTTCGGAACGTGTACGTTTATACATTTGATGAAGATCATTGTATTCTTTAGTTCTAAATCCGTATTTTACACCGTCAAACCTGGAAAGGTTTGAACCGGCCTCTGCTGATGCAATAATATAATATGCAGGGACAGCATATTCCACCAGACTCAGATCAAACTCTTCCACAACAGCACCTTTTTTTGTCAAAACCTTTACGGCCTCAAGAACAGCATCTTTTATCTGTATGTCTGTTCCGGAATTGAAATAATCCCTCGGAACCCCGATCCTGACGCCTGTTATATCCTCAGTTAAAGAAGATAAAAGACCCGGTTTCTTTCTTTTGACAGAGGTTGAATCTTTCGTATCATGTCCCATTATTGCTTCAAGGATAACTGCACAGTCCCTGACATCTTTTGCTATGGGTCCGATCTGTTCCAAAGATGATCCATAAGCGATAAGACCGTTTCTGCTCACGCTGCCGTAAGTCGGTTTAATACCTGTCACTCCGCAGTAAGCACAGGGTTGTCTTATAGATCCACCCGTGTCAGATCCAAGGGCAAATGTCACCTGATGTGCTGACACGGCAGCAGCCGATCCGCCTGAAGACCCTCCCGGTACGCGATTAAGATTCCACGGGTTTTTGGTAACACCAAAATAAGATGTTTCAGTGGTGCTTCCCATGGCAAACTCATCCATATTGGTCTTACCCACGATCAGAGCACCTTCATTTTGCAGTTTAGAAACTACTGTGGCTGAATATGGAGGAATAAAGTCAGATAAAATACGTGATGCACAAGTAGTTCGTATACCTTCCGTACATATATTGTCCTTGATAGCTACCGGCACGCCTGCAAGAGGCCCGGACAACTCCCCTGCATCAATTTTTTTCTGTATTTCCTCCGCCTGTCTGATGACTTCTTTTTCATCTATTCTCGTAATGAATGCACAAATATCCTTTTCGCTTTTTTCAATGGCATCGAGACAGTCTTTTGCAGCATCCACAACACTTACATCACCGGATTTAATCTTTTCACCCAGCTCTACGGCTGTAAAATCCATTAAACTCAAAATATCATCCTTTCCTGCAAAATCAGATTGTTCTGGGAACCACGTATTGACCGTCTTTTTTTTGCGGTGCATTGGCCAGCATTTTATCCTTTTCGTTTTTATTGCTTATTTTATCCTGTCTGAAAACATTTTCCATCGGTATGATCTGTACAAGAGGATCCACTCCTTCAGTGTCCAGTTCATTTAGTTTATCTATATATTTCAGCATATCACCTATATCTTCACAGGTTTTTTTTCTTTCCTCTTCTTTGAGCTCCAGTTTTGAGAGAACTCCCAAATGATCCAACATTTTTTCATCTATTAGTACAGACACTTGCTTCTCCTTTTTTAACCCAGCATATCTATGGCTTCTTTAATATTTTTTACGCCAATTATCTTGATTTTTTTATTGTTTATATCTGCTTCTTTAAGACAAACTTCCGGAATTATACAAGCTTCAAAATTCAGTTTTTCAGCTTCACTTATACGTTCTTTAATACCCGTTACGCCACGGACCTCTCCGGAAAGCCCCACCTCTCCGAAGCATACCGTTGCAGCCGGCAATTCTTTATTTTTATAACTGCCGGCCAGCGCCATAACAATAGCAAGATCAATAGCGGGTTCAACAGCTTTCATACCGCCTGCGATATTTACATATGCATCAAAACCTGACAATCTAAGTCCCGATCTTTTTTCCATAACAGCCATCAGCAGATTTACTCTGTTGTAGTCTGTCCCGGATGCAGTTCTTCTTGGGATACCAAAGTCAGATCTGGTCACAAGAGCCTGCACTTCCATCATTATCGGCCTTGTCCCTTCCATAAGACATGTTATGACGCTTCCTTTGGCATCCTCTGCCCTGCCGTTTAATAAATGTGCAGACGGATTTAAAACCTGGGCCAGACCTCCGCCGCTCATTTCAAAAACACCTATTTCATTGGTAGCACCAAAACGGTTCTTTACCCCTCTGAGTATCCTGTATGAAGCATTTTTTTCACCTTCCAGATACAAAACAGTATCTACCATGTGTTCAAGAAGGCGCGGTCCGGCTACAACTCCTTCTTTTGTGACATGTCCTATAACGATCACAGAAACCGATTCTTCTTTGGCCAGTCTCATTAGCGCCATAGTACACTCCCTGACCTGTGCCGGACTTCCCGGAGCGGAATCAGCACCTGAACTGTACATAGTCTGGATAGAATCAATTACTATAATGTCAGGTTTGAGTGATATTACGGTATCCATTATTGTATCTATATCAGTCTCACATAATATTTTGAGACTATCCGGACATTTTCCTATCCTGTCGGCTCTGAGTTTTATCTGTTTCAGAGACTCCTCACCTGATATATACAATACATTTTTAGATTTAGAATCAGATGCAATACTTGCACATACCTGAAGAATAAGTGTCGATTTCCCTATCCCGGGATCACCTCCCATAAGGATAAGACTTCCTCTCACTATACCTCCGCCGAGAACTCTGTTAAATTCACTAAAACCGGTGGAAAAACGCTCACCGTCAGCCGTGTCTATCTCCGACACACTTACAGGTACACAACGTTTTTCTCCACCGGTCGACTGTCTTTGGGGGGCACCACCAATACCTCTTTTTTTAGGGATAGAAGGCGCCTGTGTAAATGTATTCCATTCCTTACAGGCAGGACACTGCCCCATCCATTTAGATGACTCATGGCCGCATTCCGAACAAAAATATAAAGTCTGTGCGGATCTTGCCATAATTATAATACTCCTTTAAAGCTTCTGTATCTCCACGTTTGTAAGTTCATCCTCTACACTGGCAACATTTACGGAAAGCTTTCCGCCTATTCCCGTAGTGATGGTCTCTGCATATTCACCGTTTATGATAACAGCGTATTTAACATCCTCTTCAAGACCGAGTGTGATCTGTGCATCTTCCTTGGCGTCCACATCAAAGATCACACCATTTTCAGTTTCGACAAAGTGAAATACAGCCGTCCCGGGATTGGACTCATAAAGAAACGCTTCATTTTTTTCGAGTTTTGTAAGCTCTTTAAATGTCTTCACCTTATATGTATCGCCCATATGCTCAAAATCAGATATTTTTTGTTTTTCATCAAGCTTAAAGTTACCGAAGCTTATGGTACCGTCATCTTCTGCTCTTAATAATTCTTCTACAATAGCCATAATATGCCTCCTTTTTATTAAACAAAATCAATTCACTTTTATTATAATTTTATCACTTTTTGCGGAAATCGTCACTTTATCTCCAAAAGAAATTTCACCTTTTAATGACTTTTCCGCCAATGCATCTTCTATATCAGACTGAATCCGCCTCTTTAATGGTCTTGCACCGTATTTTATGTCAAAACCCTTATCGGCAATATAATCTTTTGCCGTGGCCATAAACTTTATTTTTATGCCAAGAGAATCCTCTGCCCTTTTTGAAAGATCATCAAGCAGCAGTCCCGCTATTTTTTTCACCTGTTCTTTAGAGAGCTGTCTGAATACAAGAATCTCATCCACACGGTTAAGAAACTCAGGTCTGAATTCTCTGGAAATATCCTCCATAACCTTTGATTTCATATCCTCATATATGCTGTCTTCGCTCACCGAAGATGAAAATCCTAAAGTTTTGGGTTCGATTATATTTCTTGCCCCGATATTTGACGTCATTATAATAACAGTATTTTTAAAGTCTACCGTCCTGCCGTCTGAATCTGTTATCCTTCCGTCATCAAGAACCTGCAATAAAACATTAAATATGTCAGGATCTGCCTTTTCTATCTCGTCAAAAAGTATAACACTATATGGATTTCTTCGTACCTTTTCGCTAAGCTGACCACCGTCCCCGTATCCGACATAACCGGGAGGTGAGCCTATAAGCTTTGCAACAGAGTGTTTTTCCATATACTCAGACATGTCTACCCTGATAAGTGCATCTTCCGATCCGAAAAGAGCTTCTGCTATTGCTTTGGAAAGTTCAGTTTTACCCACACCGGTAGGACCGAGAAAAATGAAAGAACCAACAGGCTTACGCGGATCACCTATGCCAACGCGTCCGCGTCTTATTGCTCTTGCAATAGATGCAACGGCATCATCCTGTCCGATAACTCTTTTATGAAGCTCATCCTCCAGGGCTATAAGTCTTTCTGACTCTTTTTGTGTAAGCTTATTTAAGGGTATCTTTGTCCACATGGAAACAACAGAAGCTATTTCTTCTTCGCCTACACATATAACAGTTTTTTTCTTTTTTCCGGCATTTCTTTTAAGGAGTTTTTCAAGCTTTTCAGTCTCTTCTTTTTTCTGAGCCCTGAGCCTTGCTGCCCCATCAAAGTCGTTGCTTATTATAGCCTTCTCTTTTTCTTCTTCAAGACTTCTGATATGCTCCCGTAATTTCTTTTCTTTTTCATCCGGCTCGATCTTGGTCATTCCCGCTCTGGATGCAGCTTCGTCAATGAGGTCAATAGCTTTGTCAGGCAGGAATGGTTCAGTCAGATAACG
>CAMOUW010000068.1 GCA_946626755.1 uncultured Clostridia bacterium | reverse complement strand
TTTTGCAAATGTGATGGAAAGCGGAGAAAGGGCGGTGCATCTTAAGACCGATGATCCCGGACTGAAGACGCCGGAAGGCGTTGTGTATGTTTCCACATATGCGTGGGATGAATAAAAAATGTAGTAAGCGTGATACCCCTGATCCAAAGCAGAAAAAACAGGTATTCTTGTAAAAATATTATCACATGTTTATAATACAGATGTAGCATATCACTACCATTTGGAGAGAAAGGAGCGGTATTATGAGAAGAAAATTCAGGAATATCATGATCGTGCTTGGAGCCGCAGCGGCTTCATGTTCTGTTCTTGCAGCATGCGGAAGCACAGGTTCAACCACGGAAACTACAACGACAGCTGAAACCGCAGAAATCACTACAGAGGCGTCTGCGGCAACGTCAGAAGCTGCCACGGATGCTGCTACGGAAGCAGCTGCGGCAGTTGACTATATGATCCTTGTAAACAAGGAAAACAAACTGCCCGGTGACTGGGAAGCAAAACTTCCCATAACAAAGATCCAAAACTCACTTGGTGACGATGTAGAGGTGGAGAGCGGCGCTTATGACGCATATCTTAAGCTTAAGTCAGATCTTGAGAAAGATGGCGTGAAAGTGGATCTTGATTCCGCATACAGAAGCGTGGAAGCGCAGCAAGAGATCATAGATGACTTTACGGTAAGATACGGCGAAGATTATGTCAAAAAGTACGTGGCTGTGCCCGGATTTTCAGAGCATCATACGGGACTGGCTCTTGACCTTTATCTTAATATAGACGGTAAAGACGTTTATATGAACGAAGACATGGTTAAGTATCCTGAAGTATGGGAAAAGATCCATGCAAAGCTTTCTGACCACGGATTTATCCTCCGTTACCTTGAAGGAAAGGAAAAAATAACCGGATATAATTATGAGCCCTGGCATATCAGGTATGTGGGTGATGTAAATGTGGCAAAAGAGATAACCGATAAGGGCATTACACTGGAAGAGTATTTAAATGTGCTTCCCAAGGGAGATGTAGCTCCTCCGGCGGAGTGATATTTATAAAAAATTTAGTGGAAAGGGCAGGGTTTTTCTCTGCCTTTTTTGAATTTAAGAGGATGGTTAAAGAATACAGAAGAAAGGTTTTTAACAGTTCTTCTTTTAAAGCCGGGGTACAGGGTGTATAATCCTGGGTATTATTAAAAATGTGTTCAGACAGAAAAAACAGGAGATAGAGGCAATTCATGAAATACAGCAACATAACAAAAGCATCATTCATATCGCGTCCCAATCGTTTCATAGCAGAGGTGGATATAGCCGGACGCAAAGAAACGGTTCATGTGAAAAACACCGGACGTTGCAAAGAACTGCTCGTTCCCGGATGTGAGGTGTGGCTGAACGAACCGGGCACGGAGGGGCGAAAGACCAGGTATGATCTGGTGGCGGTAAGGAAGAACAACGGAATCCTTTTTAATATCGACAGTCAGGCGCCAAATAAAGTGGTGAAAGAGTGGCTGTTGAAGCAGCCTTATGACAATGTGATCCCCGAATACAGTTATGGTGACTCCCGTATTGATTTTTATATGGAAAAAATTTCCTGCGGACAGGAGCCTGAAAGGTTCCTTATGGAAGTAAAGGGATGTACGCTTGAGATCAATGGCGTGGGTTATTTCCCTGATGCCCCCACACAGCGGGGGGTAAAGCATATACGTGAGCTTATAAGGGCACGGAGTGATGGATTTAAGGCGGTTTTAGCCTTTGTCATACAGATGGGCGGAGTGAGTGAGGTAAGACCAAATGTAAAAATGCACCCGGAGTTTGGAGACGCGATGGAAGAGGCAAAAACGGCAGGGGTGGAGATATGGTTTTTACCATGTCACGTGGAACCGGATGAGCTTGTGATAGTTACATAATAAAGCGGGGGAGGTCTCAGGGCAGGGATAAGGTTCTGAATGCTGCTTGATAGTGCAGTCGGTAGTGAAGAACTGTGAAGCTTAAGGCGAAGAACAGAGAGATTTTTATGAAAAGAGTAACTATCAGGCTTAATTAAAAAGGGAGAAGGTGTATGTATCTGATCGTTTTCAATCAGAAAACGATCAGATACGTTGCCTTCTCCTTTTTTACAAACTCATAGTATTCAATTAATTGAACAATTTACACGCAGGTATAACCGCCGTCTACTGCGATGATCTGTCCCGTTACACTAGATTCCTCAGCGCCAAGGAATACGGCTGCCGGGTTAAGCTCGCCGGGGTTGCCGTAGCGCTTCATAGGCACCGTATTTTTCACTCCATTCCCTAGCGCTTTCTTCAAGACGCTCAACCCTTCTTGCAAGAAGCACAAGATCTGCGCCGCACTGTGCAAAGCCTTCAGCCATCTGCTTTCCGAGACCTGATGATGCGCCTGTAACAGCTACTACTTTACCTTTGTAATCAAACATGATATTTTCTCCTTTATTTGTAAATGATGCTGAAAATCATAGCACTAAAACCGGTTGTTGTAAACTAACAAAAAACATTTTATGGCAAATGTGAAGAGAGTGTAAATGTCAATTTGCTGCATTTTGGTTGACAAAATCATATAACTTGTGTAATATATAAAAAGTTAGCGAGGTCTAACTTTTTATTTTTACTTTATGGTTAGCATAAACTAATTACAGGAGAAGATATGTCAGAAGAGCTTATTGTAAGACAGTGCGCCCCGACTCTTGCCGGGTTAAAGACAGGCAGCATTTTTAACTGCCCGTACAGATGCCGTAAGAGTCTGCTTGAAGGCATAAGCAAAATGAACACCAGGCTTTCCGAAAAAGGTTTAAGGTTTATTCCTTTACGGATATCTGAAAGTCAGGCTCTGATCTATATTTACAGACCGGAACAGCTTAAAAAAGACCTGTGCTGTGAAGAGGCGGCAGATATTCTTAACAGTTTAGGGTATACCTGTCCGGATATGCATAAATGCCTGTCCAGGCTTAGAAAGCGGCTTAAAGGCAGCAGTGATTTTCCTCACGAAATAGGCCTTTTCCTCGGGTACCCCCCGGAAGATGTAAAGGGCTTCATAGAAAACAGAGCGTCAGGCCATAAGCTTAGCGGTTACTGGAAGGTGTACGGAGATGCAAAAAGAGCTTTGAAGACATTTGCACTTTATAAGAAATGTACCAGAGTTTATGTGGATCGTTGCGCATGCGGAACGTCTGTGGAAAGACTGGCGGTTGCATGCTGAAAATCATTATTAAAAGAGAAAGGCGGAATTTATTATGAGTAAAGTAGCAGTAGTTTATTGGAGTCAGACAGGCAATACAGAGGCTATGGCAAATGCAGTTGCCGAAGGAGTTACTGCAGCCGGCGGAGAGGCTGCGCTTATTACGGCAGGAGATTTTAATTCAGGGGCAGTGGCAGAGTATGATGCTATCGCATTCGGATGCCCTTCCATGGGGGTAGAGGTGCTTGAAGAGGCAGAGTTTCAGCCTATGTGGGATGATGTGAAAGGAAGCCTTTCAGGCAAAAAGGTCGCCCTTTTCGGGTCCTACGGCTGGGGTGACGGCGAATGGATGAGGAACTGGGAGGCTGAGTGTAAAGAAGCAGGGATAGATCTTGCCACAGAGAGCGTCATGGCAAATGAAACTCCCGGCGATGATGATACACAGAAGTGCAGAGAGCTTGGAAAGGCGCTTGTGTAAACTTTACATATCAGTAAAAAAAGATCTTTTCCGTGTAAGACAGGGGACGGTTGCGCGTCTGATTTATCCGAAATCAGACACACAACCGTCCTAATTTCATTTTAGATAAGGAATCCGACTATTGCCATGAGTTTGTTCAGGGCAAATAGACTCGGCACCCTGAGTAAACCCGGTTTTGCCGGGTAGTCGAAGGGTGCATGAAATGTATTATCTAAAAAACATTACCCCCCTTTTTTTGTCCCACGTTATTGCACACATCCCAAGCGCTTTATGTTATACTGTCCGTTACAGATGCATGGCGCATTTGAGTGACTGACGGAAAGGAAGACATATGAAGCTGCACAACCCTTTTAAAAACCTTACAAGATTTGAATGGGTGCTATGGATCGTATCTGTAGTAGTTTTGCTTGTGACATTTATCGCAGGGGGAGAAAGTGATCCGATGATAATCGCAGCAACCCTTGTGGGGGTTACAGGTCTGGTTTTTATAGCCAGGGGTGATGTGTGGGGACATATTTGTACCATCATTTTTTCCATACTGTACTCAATAGTGTCGGTTTCTTTTTTGTATTACGGGGAATTTATAACCTATGCTTTTATGACCCTGCCTTTGGCGGTCATTTCTCTTATAAGCTGGCTTCGCCATCCCTTTGAGGATTCCAAAGAGGTAAAAGTGGGGCATATGAACTTGAAAAAGTGGTTGTTTGTTCTGGCAGGCACAGCGGCAGCAACGGTTGTTTTCTACTTTGTGCTCAAAGCTTTTAATACCAACAATCTGGGTTTCAGTACGGTATCCATAGCAACAAGTTTTCTTGCGGCATCGCTTACAGCCTTCAGGAGTCATCTGTATGCTCTGGCTTATGCTGCAAATGATGTTGTGCTTATCATTCTTTGGACTTTTGCCACCATGGATGATATCCGGTACTTTCCCATGATCGTATCCTTTAGTATTTTCCTGGTCCAGGATATATACGGATATGTCAGCTGGAAAAGGATGAAAAAAAGACAGATAAAGGGAATAAGTGCCTGATCCGTTTTTGTATTGCTATGTCTTTGTTTTTATGGTAGGATGTGGCATAGTTTTACAGATTCATTCGGACCGGTCGGTTCGTGTTGTTCCAATTTTTAGATTTTTTAAATATTGGTTTTCGCTTTTTTCTTTTTTTATTCTGTTTTTTATATATTTGTTTGTCAGAAGTGCAAACGGAGTTGGATTTTGCGTATGTTTAGTTACGAAACTATTCAGCGTATGAATGTACTGCATTTTCTCCACGCTGCCGCTTGACGTCGAAAATGCAGTAACTCATACGCTGAATTTTAAGATGGCGGTTTTTGGCAGATGACATTTCGAAGGAGATGAGAGAGCTTATGAGTTATATGGCGGATAATAAGGCTGAATCGGATTTTACCGTTAGGCTTGAAAATGCTGTAAATGCCATTAAGAAAGGCGAAGGCTGGCGCAGGGAATATATACAGCTGAAGGAACAAATGGATGCACAGTACGAAGCCGGTAAGAATGATGGAATAGAACAGGGAATAAAACAAGGGAAGGAAGACGGGATTAATCTGACTTTGGATGTGTTAAACTTGCTCAATTCCGGAGAAAAGGATTTTGATAAAATTGCAAAAGCCTGTAATACATCTGTTGAAACTGTAAAGGAGATAGCTCATAAAACTAATAGGGAATGATGTTAGGAATATTTAGCAGTTATTTTGTAATATATGAAAAGATAGTCTGATATTCAGAATAAAACAGATGCTCTTTCGCCGGATGCGCGGATAAGGCATCTGTTTTTTTATTAAGGAAAATGTGAATATATGTTATACTTACCGAAGGATATTTTTACACAGTAATTATCGAAACTATACCGCAGATATTCACCCCGGAGGGTTAAGAATCTTATGAATCATGATCATTTATTTGAAAGACTGGGTCGATCAACCTTCAGGAGCCGGTTTCATCTGACTGAAAAAGACAGAGAATATATATCTGTCAAGGGCGTGGACACCATAAGAAGTCATGCGGATGACTTTATAACTAAACGTCTGGCGCCTGCAAACCCTGTAAATGACGGAAAGCAGACTCCCATGAAAGGGCATCCGGTATTTATAGCCCAGCATGCCACGGCGAGCTGCTGCCGGGGGTGTCTTGAGAAATGGCACCGTATACCCCGGGGTAGGGAACTTACGAAGGCAGAGCGGGAATATGTGGCGGATGTGGTGATGAGTTGGATAGGGCGGGAGATGAATCTGACAAAAATGAGTTGAAAAGAAGTTAGGTAATTATAAAAACAGTACCAAAAAACGGACTGTATGAATGCTATAATCAAACATTATAGTAATATAAAAGGCGATATGGAGGATAAAAATGGCTGCTAAAACAAATACAAAAACCAATGCCAACATTGGCTTTGAAAAACAACTTTGGGATGCGGCTTGCGTCCTATGGGGACATATACCGGCAGCAGAATACAGAAAAGTGATCGTGGGTCTTATATTTCTGCGCTATATTTCTGCGGCGTTTGACAAAAGACATCAAGAGCTTGTAGAGGAAGGCGACGGTTTTGAGGATGATCGTGATGCTTATACCATGGAAAATGTATTCTTTGTACCGGAAGAAGCCAGATGGAACACCATAGCTTCCGCAGCGCATACGCCGGAAATCGGAACCGTTATAGACAATGCAATGCGGGCGATTGAGTCGGAGAATAAAACGCTTAAAAATGTTCTTCCAAAGAACTATGCAAGTCCGGATCTTGACAAGAAAATCCTTGGTGATGTTGTAGATATATTTACTAACAATATTGATATGAGTGATACCGAAGGAAGTGAGGATCTTTTGGGACGAACATATGAATATTGTATAGCTCAGTTCGCAGAAAAAGAAGGAGTAGGAGGCGGTGAATTTTATACGCCTTCCAGTGTGGTCAGGACACTTGTTTCCATTCTCCGTCCTTTTGATAACTGCCGTGTATATGACTGCTGCTGCGGATCGGGAGGTATGTTTGTCCAGAGTGCAAAGTTCATTCAGGCTCATTCCGGAAAGCGTGGTGCTATTGCTGTTTACGGACAGGAGGCAAATGCTGATACGTGGAAGATGGCAAAAATGAATATGGCGATACGTGGAATTGATGCTGACTTCGGTCCTTATCAAGCAGACACATTTACCAATGACCTGCATCCCACACTTAAGGCTGATTTTATTCTTGCAAATCCGCCATTTAATTATCATCCATGGAATCAGGATAAACTGCTCGACGATGTGCGCTGGAAGTATGGCATTCCTCCTGCAGGAAATGCAAACTATGCGTGGATCCAACACATGATCCATCACCTTGCGCCTAATGGCAAGATCGGTCTTGTGCTTGCCAATGGAGCGCTTTCCACCCAGTCAAGCGGAGAGGGAGAAATCCGTAAGAAGATCATTGAGGATGATCTGATTGAAGGGATTATCGCCATGCCGACACAGCTTTTCTATAGTGTTACCATTCCTGTTACCTTGTGGTTCATTACGAAGGGCAAGAAACAGAAAGGCAAGACGCTTTTTATCGATGCCCGAAAAATGGGACACATGGTGGACAGAAAGCACAGGGACTTCTCTGATGAGGATATTCAGAAACTGGCAGATACGTTCGAGGCTTTTCAAAATGGAACTCTTGAGGACGTAAAGGGCTTTTGTTCCGTTGCCACAATAGAGGATATTGCAAAGCAGGATTATATACTTACTCCCGGACGTTATGTGGGAATAGAAGAGCAGGAGGATGACGGCGAGCCGTTTGAAGAGAAAATGGCAAGGCTGACATCGGAACTCTCCGATATGTTTGAGAAGTCACATGAGCTGGAGGAAGAGATAAGGAAAAAACTGGGGGCGATAGGGTATGAAATATGAGTGGAAAGAATATACGGTCCAAGAGCTCATAGATTTTGAAATGTTGGATGAGCCATTAGATGGAAATCACGGAAGCATACATCCCAAAACATCGGACTATGTTAACGAAGGTGTGCCATTTATTATGGCTAATAACTTTATTGATGGAGTAGTTGATCTTGATAATTGTGCCTTCATATCCGAAACACAAGCAAAAACGCTTAGAAAAGGTTTTGCTAAACCTGGAGATGTTCTCCTTACACATAAGGCAACTATAGGACGCACTGCAATTGTTCCTGATAAATATGAAACTATTGTATTAACGCCTCAAGTGACGTATTACAGAGTAAAACAAGGGATTGATAACAGATATCTAAAGTATTATTTTGATTCTCCCGATTTTCAAACAACTCTAAATAATTGGGCCGGCTCTGGGAGTACGAGGGCATATCTTAGTATTACCGCACA
>CAMOUW010000067.1 GCA_946626755.1 uncultured Clostridia bacterium | reverse complement strand
TAGGTGTATACGATGCCAGAGTAAAATCCGGACGTATTCTTGCAAGACGTCATCCCGTAGAAGCAGACCTGGTAGTGGGCGTGCCTGATTCGGGATCACCCGCAGGACTGGGTTATGCCCTGGAGTCAGGGATTTCCCACGGCTTTGGATTTATCAAGAACAACTATGTCGGAAGGACTTTTATAAAGCCCAAACAGTCACAGCGTGAGAAGGCCGTTCATGTGAAGCTGAACGTCCTGAAAGAGGCGGTAGAAGGTAAACGTGTGGTTATGGTAGACGACTCTATCGTAAGGGGGACCACAAGCGCCAGGATCGTTAAGTCTTTAAGGGCGGCAGGAGCAAAAGAAGTACATGTTATGATCAGCTCACCTCTGTTTTTACATCCCTGTTATTACGGGACCGACATCCCTTCCGAAGAACACCTTATAGCTCACAACAGGACAGCAGAGGAGATTAGAGAGATAATAGGCGCAGACACTCTGGGATTTCTTGAGATAGAAGATCTGAATGAGATAGTGGACGGAAAAGTAGATTACTGCGAAGCCTGCTTTTCGGGAAATTATCCTGACAAATAAAGGGAGATATTTATGCGTATAGGAACAGGTTATGATGTGCACAGGCTGGGTCCGGACCGCAGGATGATCATAGGAGGAGTATGTATTCCTTATGAGCTTGGTCTTGTAGGACATTCCGATGCGGATGTACTGGCTCATGCCATAACGGATGCTATGCTTGGCGGTGCGGGACTGGGAGATATAGGATTACATTTTCCGGACACGGATCCGGCATATAAAGGAGCAGACAGTCTGGAACTTATGAAGCATGCTGCCGGTCTTATATCAAAAGAAGGTCTGAGGGTGTGCAATATAGATGCCACGATCATTGCCCAGGCACCTAAAATGCGTCCTTTCATTGAGCAGATGAGAGAAAATATTGCAGATGCCCTCGGATTGGACAGAGCATTTGTAAATGTAAAAGCAACTACCGAAGAGGGACTTGGATTTACGGGCGCGGGAGAAGGTATAGCAGCTCAGGCGGTTTGCCTGTTGGAGTGATGGAAAGGAACATACTATGAAAAAGGTTTCATTTGAAGATTATCTGCAGCAGCAGTTTGAACTTATAAAGAAAAGAGATCCTGCCATTAAAACCATTAAGGAAGTGGAGCTTTACCCCAGTTTTTGGGCTGTGTGGGAGTATATGAAGGCGCACGAGCTTTTTCTTAAAGGGGAGTTTTACGAGGCCAGAAAGATATCGCAGAAAGCAGCCAGAGAGACGGGGATAGAGATTCATCCCGGTGCTCAGATTGGTGAAAATTTCTTTGTGGATCACGGTCATGGTGTTGTAGTGGGAGAGACAACCATAGTGGGAAATGATGTTACGCTCTACCAGGGTGTAACCCTCGGCGGTACCGGAAAGGAACACGGTAAAAGACATCCGACAGTGGGCAACAATGTTCTTATAGGCGCCGGAGCCAAGGTTTTGGGTTCTATTACCATAGGTGATAATGTAAAGGTTGGTGCAGGCAGTGTTGTTATAACTGATATACCATCCAATACGACGGTAGTGGGTGTGCCGGGACATGTGGTAAAAAGAGACGATGTCAGGTATGAGGTGGAAAATCTGGATCAGATAGATATTCCGGATCCCATAGAGGTAGAGCTCGAAGAGTTGCGCAAAGAAAATGAGGCGTTGAAAGCACGCATAGAGAAGCTGGAAAAGCTTATGAAATAAGATCCGGCTGAGTTGCAATGATATATGTTTACATCACAAAGAGGTTTTAATCATGAAAATATACAATACTCTTTCAGGAAAAAAAGAAGAATTTGAGCCCATAGAGCCCGGTAAGGTGAAGATATATGTATGCGGTCCTACGGTTTACAATCTGATCCATATAGGCAATGCGCGTCCCATGGTGGTGTTTGACACTGTCAGAAGATATTTTATTTACAAGGGATATGATGTAACATACGTGTCCAATTTCACTGATATAGATGACAAGATCATTAAGCGTGCTATTGAAGAAGGCATCCCTGCAGATGAAGTGGCTGTAAAGTATATTAAAGAATGCGAAAAGGATATGGAAGGACTCGGCATAGGAAATGATATGCTCCATCCCCTTGCGACTCAGGTTATACCTGAAATGATAGAAATGATACAGACGCTTATAGATAAAGGCTATGCTTACGAATCCGGCGGGACTGTATATTATCGCGTCAGAAAATTTAAGTTTTACGGGAAGCTGTCAAAAAAGAATATCGATGACCTTGAGGCTGGTCACAGAGATATAAAAGTGGCAGGCGAGGAACACAAGGAGGATCCTCTGGATTTTGTGTTGTGGAAGCCTAAAAAAGAGGGTGAGCCTGCATGGGATTCACCATGGAGCCAGGGGCGTCCCGGGTGGCATATAGAATGCTCTGTTATGGCAAAGAAATATCTTGGAGACGAGATAGATATTCATGCAGGAGGAGAGGACCTTATTTTCCCCCATCATGAAAATGAGATTGCACAGTCAGAGGCTGCCAATGGAACTGCATTTGCAAAGTACTGGATGCACAACGGATTTCTTCGCATAGTAAATAAAGAGGGAGAGTTCGAGAAGATGTCCAAGTCTCTCGGCAACTTCCTTACCGTTCGTGATATAAGTGAGCAGTATTCACTGGAGGTTCTTCGTTTCTTTATGCTGGGTGCCCATTACCGCAATCCTATTAATTTCAGTGATGATCTTATGGAGGCGGCTAAAAACGGTCTTGAAAGAATAAAGACCTGTGGTCTGAACCTTTCTGAGATGATTGAAAAAGCTCATGATAAAGGTGAAACAGGCGCGGGTAAGGAGCTGTTGGATGAAGCGGCTAAATACACAGCAGCATTTGAAGAAGCAATGGATGACGATTTTAATACGGCTGATGCTGTGGCGGCAGTATTTGATTATGTCAAGTTTATCAATACAAATGTAACAGAGGAACTTTCTTCGGATGTGCTTAGAGATCTTTATGACAGGCTTAAAAGTCTTACGGAAGTTTTGGGGCTGGAGCTTTCATCAGGCGGAGAAGAACTGTTGGATGATGAGATAGAGGCACTTATCAAAGAAAGAAATGAGGCCAGGGCTGAAAAGAACTTTGCCAGGGCAGATGAGATCAGGGATATGCTTCTTGAAAAGGGTATCGTTCTGGAGGACAAAAGAGACGGAGTGCGTTGGAAGAGACGTTGATATGGAAGCGGACAGATTAAAAACAGATCGTGTAAATGAGTTGGACACCGGGTGTGAATGTCAAGATGATTTTGCGGCAAATTTGACAGGGCACATTACCGGTGTCTTTCTGGACGGTAAAGATAAAAGTCCCGATCCGCGGCTGGTATCCCCGCTTTTACTGGCATACGCCGGGGACAGTATTTTTGACCTTGTGGTGAGGACTTTTCTTATTAAAAAAGGAAACCGCCAGGTAAACAAAGTGAACCGTGAGGCTTGTTTTTATGTCAGTGCTCCGGCTCAGGCAAAAATGGCGGACGGTATAAGAAAAATGCTTTCTGAAGAGGAAAGGGATATATACAGGAGGGGCCGTAATGCCAAACCCAACACAAAGGCAAAAAACGCTTCTCTTGAACAATACCATAAGGCAACAGGATTTGAGGCTTTAATGGGATACCTTTATTTTAAAAATGATATGAAGAGGTTACTTGAACTGGCATATGCCGGGATAAAATATCTGGATAAGTCAGAATGATTTTGTACAGACCTTTAAGTAATATGCGGGAGTAATGGACGTGGGAAAAAATTCATTTAATAATAAAAATAAGGACGGAGAACCGGTTAGAGAGCCTGAAGAGGCAGTGAGTCTTATTGAGGGGCGCAATCCTGTCATAGAAGCATTCAGGGCGGGCACGGCTATTGACAAGGTATATCTTTTAGACGGTTGCCAGGACGGAGCGCTCAAAACCATACTCAGGGAAGCAAAAAAGTCAGGCGCTTTGTATTATTTTGTGAGTCGTGACAGGCTGGATGAAATATCTTTATCAGGCAAGCACCAGGGGGTCATAGCCAGAGCTGCCGCTGCAGATTATGCCGGAGTGGACGATATTCTGGAGCTGGCACGCAAAAGAGGTGAGGATCCTTTTATATTTTTACTGGACGATATAGAGGACCCTCATAATCTTGGGGCGATCATACGTACAGCCAATGTATGCGGTGCCCATGGTGTTATAATTACAAAACGCCATGCTGCGGGCATTACACCTGTAGTGGTTAAGGCAAGCGCCGGTGCGGTTAGTCATACGCCTGTGGCTAAGGTGACCAATCTTTCCCGGACTATAGAAGAACTAAAAGAAAAGGGATTATGGTTTGTATGTGCTGCCATGGACGGAGAAGTTATGTACAGGCAAAATCTTACCGGTCCTATAGGTGTAGTCATCGGCAATGAAGGTAACGGCGTTTCCAGACTTGTAAGGGAGAAATGTGATCTGACCGCATCTATTCCTGTTAGGGGAGAGATAGAGTCTCTAAATGCTTCGGTGGCGGCGGGAGTTCTGGCTTATGAGATAGTCAGACAACGCGGATGATACTTTTTTGTTGTGTTATTGATCTTACCGACAGGAGGGTAGTATGGTTAAAGGGTATGCCTCATTAACAGATAACAAACTTTTGAAAATGTATCATGCCGGAGATGAGGAAGCTTTCAATGAGATCCTTGTCAGGTATAAAGATATGGTGAAAATGCGCGCCAGACTTTTCTTTTTAAGAGGAGGCGATACTGAAGATCTGATCCAGGAGGGCATGATAGGTCTTTTTGAGGCGGTGATAAGCTACAAGGATGACAAAAACACAGAGTTTATCACCTTTGCAAACAGGTGCATCAGAAGCAAGATGATAAAAGCAGTACAATCCGACAACAAAAAGTCCAACGGTCCACTGAACAATTCCATACCTCTTGATACAATTGAGTCCGGAGAGGAGCATAAAGAAGGGGAGTCAGGTGAAGTATATCCCAGGGTCGGGGAAAGCAATGAAGAAAAGTTTTCCAACCCGGAGGATATAGTGATGGATCGCGAAGATGTAAAGCTTTTTATTGATGAGATGAGCCGGCGTCTCAGCAAAATGGAAAGCGAGGTTTTTCATTATTTTATAGGCGGTATGGATTATAAAGAGATCGCGTCAGTTATGAAAAAAACGCCAAAGTCCATAGATAATGCCCTGCACAGGATTTTGGCCAAGGCATCTGATTTAATGTTGACAAAAGAAGAATAATACCGTAATATATACAAAGTCGTGTTGACGACGTGCTGTTGTAGCTCAGTGGCAGAGCACTTCATTGGTAATGAAGAGGTCGGGGGTCCGACTCCCCTCAACAGCTTTCAGGATATTTCTTTAGCCGCTGTTTATATTGCAGTGGCTTTTTTCTTTTGTGCTTGATCCTTATTTTTCTGACAATTTATTAAAAAGATGTTATTATGTCATCATGCATATTTACAAAGCGTACGTGAAAGAGGAGAATGTATTATGGTTTTTAAAGGTATGGTAAATGAGTTTGGTGCGGTGAGGCTGGATTACCTGACCACATGGAATTATAAATATGAGTTTGTGCTGGATGCGCTTAAGGAGATTATTTCGGTTGATCTGAAGGATAGTGTGGAAGGGGTGTGGTTTTCGGAAAAAGAGGAATCAACGGGCAATGTAATAGATGAGCTGGTGGAAAATGACATGAAGGTCAGAAAGTGTCCATCCATAGTTCAGGAACATGATATAGTCAGCGTGTCGGGGCACAGCCGTATAATGGATGCGGATATCAGGATAGTATTTTTTAAGGGTCTTGGTGGCGTGAGGATATATCTGAAAGATAAAAAACTCATTCGGAAAAAAGGAAAAAACGCCTTTGATAAATATATGGACAGTCTGGAAATACATGCATATTGCTCGGCTGCGGTAAGAGATGCATTGTCAGTGGAGCCGGATGAGACAGGAGCAGTTTAAGGCTTGACAAAGGATTTAAACAGGGATATAATAACCGATAATTTATCACTTCACCGCTTTACCACTTTAGCATGATAAAGCGAGAAGTGAAAGATGCTTTATTTACGCTTTTGCTGTAATACAGAAAAGGGGGACATTTAACATGAAAAAAGACCTTCTTCATACTCCGGAGGGGGTGAGGGATTTGTACGGCGCCGGATGCGGGCGCAAGACCAGACTTACAGACAGGCTCAGAGGTGTATGTGAGGCGTTCGGTTATTCCGAGATACAGACTCCTACATTTGAGTTTTTCGATGTTTTTAACAGCGAGAGAGGAAGCGTGCCTTCCAATGAGATGTTCAAGTTTTTCGACCATCATGGCAACACTCTTGTTCTTCGCCCTGACATGACTCCGGCTGTGGCCAGAAGTGCTGCCAAGTATTTTGCAGGCTCCAGACTTCCCGTAAAGGTTTTCTATGAGGCCAATACATTTGTAAATCATGAAAACTATTACAGAGGACAGCTCAAAGAAAATACCATAGTTGGAGCAGAGCTTATAGGAAACAATGATGCAGATGAGGATTTTGAGATCATATGCATGGCTATAGAAAGCATGAAAGCTGCCGGCCTGGAGAACTTCCAGGTAGAGATAGGTAATATCCGCTTCTTTAAGGGCTTATTAAAAGAGGCAGGTATAAATGAAGAGGACGAAGAAAGACTTGTAGGACTTATAAACAAGAAGAATTTCCTGGGTGTCGAGGAACTTATAAGTGAGTTGTCAGTCAGTGGAAGTGCGGCCGAAGCTCTTGTGGCATTGCCTGAACTTTTCGGGAATGTAGGTGTCCTGGACAAGGCGGCGTCACTTACACGAAACCGGGATTCACTGGATGCCCTGGACAGGCTGGCAAAGTTATATGAAAGACTTAAAGGCTACGGATACGAGGACTATGTTTCTTTCGATCTGGGATCCTTAAGCAGTCATACTTATTATACGGGTATCATCTTCCATGCTTTTACATTCGGTACGGGTGATGCAGTATTAAGCGGCGGAAGATATGATGATCTGATAGAGCAGTTTGGTGTGAAAAAAGCTTCCATAGGATATTCTATTGTGGCCGACAGACTATTGGATGCATTGAACAGGCAGACCAAGGAAGAATTTTTACAGGAAGAGGGCATGCTTCTTATTTACGATAAGGATGCTTACGAAAAGGCGGAAAAAATCGCCTTCAGGCTTAGAGGAGAAGGGAAAAGAGTGGGTATTATACCGGCTAAGGAGGAACTTAAATATGCGGATTACGCAGAATACTCCAAAGAATGGGGGTTTTCCAGGGCTATACTTTTGTCCGGAGACAAGACGTCTCTTCTCATAAACGAAGACGGTACGGCAGAGCCTGTTGTTACAAGTACCTTATAATACAAACTTATACCTGTATACGCTGAAAATGCTTTGGATTTTGTATTTGGATGTAAGGATATTATTTGTTTGCAGTTAAACTAAAAAGGAGTAAAATATGAGATATCTCACCATAGCTCTTGCAAAGGGCAGGCTTGCAAAGGAGGCCATGAAGATATTTGAGCGTATAGGCATTTCCTGTGATGAAATGAAAGACAAGGATACAAGAAAGCTTATTTTTACCAATGAAGAACATAAAATACGTTTTTTTCTGTCGAAGCCTTCTGATGTGCCGACTTTTGTGGAGTACGGAGCAGCAGATATGGGTATAGTGGGTAAGGATACCATACTTGAGGAAGGAAGAAAGCTTTTTGAAGTTTTGGATCTGAAGATGGGGCAATGCAAAATGTGCGTGTGCGGTCCTTCTTCAGTGGGAAAAAAGCTTAAAAGCCACGAATTGATCAGAGTAGCCACAAAATACCCCGGCATTGCCACGGATTATTTTTTCAACAAAAAGAGACAGACGGTGGAGATCATAAAGCTGAACGGATCTGTTGAGCTGGCGCCGCTTGTGGGGCTTTCCGAGGTTATCGTGGACATCGTGGAGACGGGAGCTACATTAAAGGAAAACGGGCTGGAGGTGCTGGAAGAGATAGTGCCTCTTTCGGCGAGGATGATCGTGAATCAGGTCAGCATGAAGATGGAAAATGACAGAATAAGCAGGATCATCAGGGAAGTAAGAACTATACTGGAAGAGGGATAAGATAAACATATCCGCAAAACATTGTTTTTAGACACGGAGGCAGGATCATGAAGATAGTTAAGTTAAATGAGGACAGCATAAAGGACATTTTAGACAACCTTTTAAAGCGCAGTCCCAACAATTACAAAGAACAGGAGCAGATAGTAAATGACATCCTTGCAAATATACGGGAAAACGGAGATTCAGCCCTGTTTGAATATACGAAAAATTTTGACAAGGTGGAGATAAGCGCCGAAACCGTAAAGGTGACGCAGGAGGAGATAGACGAGGCGTACAGGCAGGTGGACGATGATCTTTTGCGTGTCATCCGCCGCGCCATGAAGAACATAGAGGATTACCATGAGCTTCAGAAGCAGAACAGCTGGATAGAAACCAAACCTGACGGAACTATCCTTGGCCAGAAGGTGACTCCTCTTCAGAGAGTAGGGGTATATGTGCCCGGCGGAAAAGCGGCTTACCCTTCATCGGTTCTTATGAATGTGGTGCCGGCAAAGGTGGCGGGAGTAGATGAGATTATCATGTGCACGCCCCCGGGAAAGGACGGAAAGGTTTACCCTACAACTCTTGTGACAGCCAATGAGGCAGGCGTTCATACTATTTACAAGGTGGGGGGTGCTCAGGCCATAGGTGCCATGGCTTTCGGTACGGAGTCAGTGCCGGTAGTGGATAAGATAGTAGGCCCCGGCAATATATTTGTGGCGCTGGCAAAGAAGGCAGTGTTCGGTTATACAGGCATAGATTCAGTGGCGGGACCGAGTGAGGTGCTGGTGCTTGCAGACGAGACGGCTAATCCCAGATATGTGGCAGCAGATCTTCTTT
>CAMOUW010000066.1 GCA_946626755.1 uncultured Clostridia bacterium | reverse complement strand
ATAGTTTAAGCATTAAAAAGCCCCGGCTTGTCAAAGAACAAGACGGGGCTTTTTGTATGAGGCAAATGTCATCTGAAACGGGGTATTGCATAAAATTTTTGAAAGTAGTAGAATTACTATGGATATATGTTTGTGATTAAAGGATTTGTACGACAATTCCGAAGGAAGTGATTAAAATGAAAAAGTTTTTAACTAAAATACTCATAGCCTGTACGATAGCGGCCGTAGTTCCGGTAAGTATGGCAGTGACGCCGCTTGTTGCTTATGAGGCCAGGGCGGAGCAGGATATTTCTATGTTCTCCGGAGATTCTTTTACTATAGAAGTTCCAAACACAACAGACTCTGCTACTTATGAGGTGAGCCCTTCGGTAGAGGTGGAAGAGCTTAAAAATGAAACTGTAGAGGACGGGGATGGTTTTTTAACAACTATTGTTTTAGCTGTTGAGACCCCCGGACAGTACACTATCGACGTACATGACGGAAATGGTGTGCTTATTGAGACCTGCAATCTGTTCGTGTCTGATGGAGAAGATATTGCTGACGGTCAGGGAGACGGAGGTGACACAGAGGGCGAAGAGATTTACAGGGTTATCAAAATGGATCCCGTGGGGGGGAGTATTCAGATAGCCGGTGCGGGAGAGCTTGGAAACGCACCTGCGGGAGCCGATATACAGATCAGTTATGATGCTGATGACGGATGGGAGTTCAGACGGTGGGTCATCAGAGACTTGAACGGTGTAGATGTTACGGATAAAATGGGTATTAACGATAACGGTGACTTTTTAATGCCTGATTACAGTATTACCGTTACTGCAGTGTTTGAATATAACATTATTGATTCTGTGGAGATAGTGGATGCCACCACTGATTTTGAGATTGGCGACAAATTTGTCTTTACCGGTAAGGATGTGGATGAGACAGATCCCAGATATTTTATACTGGCAGAGATCTGGACGACTTATGATGACTCCAAGGGATTGACCAGTTCTGAAAAGATAAATAAAAATCTTGAGGAACGGCATTTTGAACTGATAGATACGGTAGAAAAGGATGAGGCGTATTTATATTCTGTTATCATAATGGCAAATGACGGATATATCTTTTCTGACGATGTGACCCTTACTATGGGAGATCTGGAACTGACTCCCGATGAACAGGGCAATGCTTTCGGGGTTGAAGGGGATCAGGTGCTTTCATTTTCGGGTATTTTCACCCTTGGTGAACCGGTAATAGATGATGGGAGTGAAGAAATACAAACTGAGGTAGAATATGAAGAAAAGGCCGGAAATAATACAAATCTTTCCAATAAAACTATTTATGAGAATAGGGAGGTACCTTATACTACCTATGAGTATGTTACGGTGATGAAGCCGTCACAGCCTTCCATGCGTATGGTACGCAGATATGTGGGTGCCGGAGGAGCGTTGATGAAGACCAGGGCGGCAGCTGCGGGAGATGCTTCAAATACAGCAGTATGGATCGCACTGGCTATTGCGGGAGCATCCGGTCTGGTATCGGGCATAGCAGTGGCAAAGAGAAGAAAAAGAGGAAGATAAAGGACAGTGTGTCTCTGATTTTTTTCATATATTTTGAAGGAGGTTCGTATTTATGATGCGGACCCCTTTTTTTGTGATGATTTTTGTAATAAATGTACTGGTTGTTTTCCGTGAAAGTGGTATAATAAAAATTCAATGACTTGAAAGGAGATGCAGTAAGTTGGAACTTAACTTGTTTGTCATATTCAGTTATCTTGTTACATTCGGATGCGGATGGCTGAATGTGGAGGTGCTGATGAATTTTGCGCCTTACTGCGCTACCCACCAGACGGGACACCTTACCAGGATTGCGGTATCCCTGATACAGGGAGACATTTTTTTGTTTCTGGGACTTTTGATAGCGGTGGGGCTGTTTCTTGCGGGTTCGGTGGTGGCCGGATTTGTAAACCCGAAAGGTGACATGAATTTTACGGCGCGTTTCGGAGTTATGTATGTGATTTTTTCCGCCGGTCTTATGGCTTTTGCGGTATTTTTGCCCGGTTCGTTTTTCCTGATTATGTACTGCTCTTTCTTTTCCGGATATCTGAACGGGTTTCTTACCCAGTTTAAGATCAGGGTCAGCCATATGTCGGGAATTGTGTCTGATGCAGGTATAGAGCTGGGACGTTTACTGAAGGTTGCATCCAGAAAGGATCGCAATAAACGTACATCTATGAGAGCGCTTGGGCTGTCTTTTTCTATGAAAATGATGTCTCTGGGGGTGTTTGTGGCAGGTGCCCTGGTGGGTACGGTGTTTAATTTTGCTATGCCTATGCTTGCTGATTTTGCACTGCTTGCGGCTTTTAATGCGGCAGTGGCTGTGTTTTATATAAAGATCAGCAGGGCAATGAGAGAGTATATGGGAAAACGTAATGAGGCAGTGAGATAGTTATAATAAAAAAATGTATACAGAATTTCTTGAAATTGTGTTATACTGTTTGAAAGACAAATAAACGGAGGTCAAGAAAATGAATTATTATGTATTTCGTAAGAATGTAAATGACGGAAGCATTAAGAATTGCGAGAAGTATGAGGATCTTGAAGAGGCTAAGCAGGCAGCTCAGGATGAGGATTATTATCGCAGTCATTCCAATCTTCAGATCGAGAGAGATTCCTGGAAGGTTGTCCTTGCTCAGTCTGAGGCTGACTGGGGTGATATGAGTACTGATGATTTCGATTACGAAGAGATTGATTTTGACGACTGATATTAAGTGTGTCTCATTGAGTTTGTTTTTACAGGGAGGACGAAAACATGGCTATGAATCCTATGAAATTGTTGAAGCTTAAGGATAGATATAAGTTGTTTAAACAGGATCATCCTACGCTTATTAAGTTTGGTGGCGTTGCGGCTAAGGGCGCCCTGGTGGAGGGGTCCAAAGTGGATATTAAGATCACTACACCTGAGGGTAAGGCTATTGCTACGGATTTTGAGCTTACAGCTGAGGATGTTAAGACTATACAGCTTCTTAAAGAGATTAAGGGTTGATAGATTTTTGGGAAGGATCTGCCGTCGGCAGGTTCTTTTTTTTTGTCGTGGCAGGGGAAAATGTTTTTATGGCGAAAAGTAAAAGCTTTGATAAAAACATGATACACTAACTGTGGATTGTACGGGGGAATCCATGGCAAAAACAACGGAAAGTGTTGGATTCGGGGTTTTTCTTTTTCTAAAAATACATTGCTCATATTTTTGTTTTATGTTAGAATGCATCAGGTTCAAGAAATTCTGACAAATCTAAAAGATCTTGGCATTTCGCCTGTTTTCAGCAGAAAAATCTCTTCTGCAGGAATTTCAGACTAAAAACACCACAGTTGTGATTATTTCCGGACAAAAACAGTAATTTTTTTATTGCTTTAAAAATATATTTATAGTTCTGTTTGTATACATATAACAAACCTTCAAATCTGTATTTCTATTTCTATCTATATTCATATTTATTTATATTTTTATTCTATTTTGATCCGGCAGATCCAAAACAAGTGCAAAATTTTAAAACCGGGAGGAAAATATTTATGGCACAAAAAGACCTCGGCGGAAAAGTTCTGCTGAGTATAAATGAAGTGTTTGCAGACGTAGCAAAGTACTGGAAAAATCATCCAAACACATTTACCCTGTAATAACATTGGTATTAAACTTCAGCACCAAAAGGATGTATAGATGTAAAAAGCCGGTAAACAGGCAAACCCGGGCGTCAAGCGGCAGCGTGCCCTGTCTGCCTTGTTTATCGGCTATATTAATGTCTCCCCAAATACATTCCCCTTTTTCAAAAGAGCCCCATATACTCAAATTCATAAAAAAGACTCTAAAAAACTCCATTTCCATTCTCACATAAAAGTTGATTTATATCTCCATAAAAAGTATAATAAGCGGATAACAACAAAATTCGTGATTCTACTCAAGGGGGGACTTCATGAACGAAGAATTCAACGACATGAACAACAAAAGTTCTGAGCCCGGCGGCGGAGGCAATCCGCGCCAAAACAACAACAGCAACGGAAAAAAATCAAACAAAGGACCCGGCATGATCCTCATTATAATCCTGGCTACAGCTCTCACCCTGGGGGCAATAGCCATGGTAAACAGCCTGATCACCGGTGCCACATACAAGCAGACTCCATATAACGAATTCTACGAACATCTCAAAAATGACGAAGTAGACACCGTTACATACAAAGATGACCGCATCCAGTACACTTTGAAAAAAGAAACTGAAAGCGAACTGCCCACCATACAGCACACATACTACACGGGAATGATCGGTGATACAGACCTTGTGCCCATGATGAAGCGCAAAGGCGTCACCATAAACGGATACATTCCCAACAGTGGCAGCTCCGTAGTAAACTTCATCTTCGTATGGGTGCTGCCATTGGTAATAATGTATATATTCATGATGGTATTCTTCCGCCGCATCGGAAAGGGCGGCGGCATCATGGGTATCGGAAAAAGTAATGCCAAAATATACGAACAAAAAGATACCGGCGTTACCTTTAAAGATGTAGCAGGCCAGGACGAAGCCAAAGAATCACTGGTAGAGGTAGTAGACTTCCTCCATAATCCAAAAAAATACACCGCCATAGGTGCAAAGCTTCCCAAAGGTGCCCTTCTGGTAGGACCGCCCGGAACGGGAAAAACCCTGATCGCAAAAGCAGTGGCAGGAGAAGCGGGAGTACCATTCTTCTCACTTGCAGGCTCAGATTTTGTGGAAATGTTTGTGGGCGTGGGAGCATCACGAGTTCGTGATCTCTTCAGCGAAGCCCAGAAACAGGCGCCTGCCATTATATTTATAGATGAAATAGATGCCATAGGAAAAAGCAGAGATACCCGTTTCGGAGGAAATGACGAAAGGGAACAGACTCTCAACCAGCTCTTGTCCGAAATGGATGGCTTTGATTCATCAAAAGGTGTATTCATCCTTGCAGCAACCAACAGGCCCGAAGTCCTGGACAAAGCACTGCTCCGTCCGGGACGGCTCGATCGCCGGATCATCGTAGACAAGCCCGATCTCAAAGGGCGTGTAGAAGTACTGAAAGTTCATGCCAAAAATGTACGAATGGACGATACCGTAGATTTGGAAGAAATCGCACTTGCCACCAGCGGTGCAGTAGGTTCAGACCTTGCAAACATGATAAATGAAGCAGCCATCGCGGCTGTAAAATCCGGACGTCAGGCAGTATCCCAGGCAGATCTGTGGGAAGCTGTAGAAGTAGTCATCGCGGGAAAAGAGAAAAAAGACAGGATCCTCAGCGTAGAAGAAAAGAAAACCGTAGCCTATCACGAAGTGGGTCATGCTCTCGTGACAGCAGTCATGAAAAACTCCGAACCCGTACAAAAAATCACCATCGTACCCAGGACCATGGGCACACTTGGTTATGTAATGCAGGTACCTGAGGAAGAAAAATATCTCATGAACAAAGACGAGATGCTCACGAGACTCACCACCCTCCTTGCAGGAAGAGCTGCGGAAGAAATCGTATTCGGTAAAATAACCACCGGAGCCGCAAATGACATAGAACAGGCCACAAAACTGGCAAGAGCCATGGTCACACAATACGGAATGTCTGAAGAATTCGGTCTCATGGGTCTTGAAACCATAGAAAGCGAATATCTTGACGGAAGAGCAGTAAGAAACTGCTCCGATGAGACAGAAACGATCATAGACAACGAGATCAAAAACATGCTCAAAGGATGCTACGCCCGGGCAAAAGAACTACTCGCAAAAAACCGCGAAGCCCTGGATGGAATAGCAGGATATCTCTTCGAAAAAGAAACCATTACAGGCAAAGAATTCATGAGCATCCTGTCACAGTACAGACCCATTCCTGAAGAAAACATAATTGACGAGCAGCCACAGGAAGCAGAGTAAAAAACTTTGTCACTAAAGATAGTATGGCAGCCACACACCTAAAGAAAACACAATTGACGAACAGCCACAGGAATTAGAGAAAAAAACACTTTGCTACAAAGATTACAGAACTGACAACATATATGAGCTCTATAAGACATCATAAAAAACGAAAATAACATCGCTGCAAAAAATGCAAAGAAGATAACATACACATACCGTACGGGATATTGCGAGGGGCCGGTTCTTAGCAGACCGGGTGCGAAAGTACCCGGTTCGCTTAGAACCGCTGCCGCGAGCACAAGCGGAAGCGGTCACGTACCGGTATGTGTATGTTATACTGTTTTATAACTTATCACCATTGGCCATAACCTAACGACAATCAAACACATTGCCCTTCAGAATATCTGTCTTCAAGAAAACAACGGATGAATACAGTATTCATACGAAGAAAAGAGACATCCAGCCACATGACATCATCTATCCGCCGCACTAAAGGAGATTTACCATGCCGGAATTCACCCATCTGCACGTCCACACAATGTACTCCCTCCTGGACGGCTCAGGCCGTATCACAGAAATGATAAAACGTACAAAAGAACTGGGTATGGACAGCATAGCTATCACAGACCACGGAGTCATGTACGGCATCATAGACTTCTACAAAGCAGCCAAAGAAGAAGGTATAAAACCCATCATCGGCTGCGAAGTATACGTGGCACCCGGCTCACGTTTCGAAAAAGAAAACGTCCTAAACGAAAGCAAATACAACCACCTCATACTCCTGGCGGAAAACAAAACAGGCTATGAAAACCTCATGAAAATAGTATCCATCGGCTTCACCGAAGGCTTCTACTACAAACCCCGTGTAGACCATGAAATACTGGAAAAATATCATGAAGGCATCATAGCCCTTTCAGCATGCCTTGCGGGAGAAGTCCAGCGGGCTCTGGCAGCAGGACTCTACGACGAAGGAAAAGAAGCAGCCCTCAGGTTACAAAACATATTCGGAAAAAACAACTTCTTTCTCGAGCTGCAGGACCATGGCATACCTGCCCAAAAACAAGTAAATGCCTCACTGGTACGCATGTCGGAAGAAACTGGCATAGACCTGGTATGCACCAACGACGTCCACTACATTTACGCAGAAGACGCAGCGCCCCACGACGCCCTTTTGTGCATCCAGACAGGCAAGAAACTGGCAGACGAAGTCCGCATGAGATATGAAGGCGGTCAATTCTTCCTAAAATCACCCGGAGAAATGCAGGAACTTTTCCCGGGTATCCCCAAGGCTCTTGAAAACACCGTAAAAATAGCCGAACGCTGCAATGTAGAGATCACATTTCACGAGCAAAAACTGCCCAGATACGACTACCCTGACAAGTATCCGTCAGCGCTGGAATATCTCAAAGAACTCTGTGCAGCGGGTATGAAAAAGCGTTACAACATAGACACCAATCCGGACAGGGAAGACCTGAATCAACGCCTGGAGCATGAGCTAAACGTCATAGAATCAATGGGGTACGTAGACTACTTTCTCATAGTCTGGGATTACATACGCTTTGCCAAAGACAACGACATACCGGTAGGACCCGGAAGAGGCTCCGCGGCAGGAAGCATAGTTTCCTACTGCCTGGAAATAACCGACCTCGATCCCATAAAATATAACCTTGTCTTTGAGCGCTTCCTCAATCCCGAGAGAGTATCCATGCCCGATATAGACGTAGACTTCTGCTATGAGCGCCGTCAGGAAGTAATCGACTACGTAGTAGAAAAATACGGAAGAGACTGCGTGGCCCAGATCGTAACATTCGGTACCATGGCCGCAAGAGCAGCCATAAAAGATGTAGGCAGGGTAATGGATATTCCGTTTGCCAAAGTAGATGAAACGGCAAAAATGATCCCCGAAAAACCCGGCGCCACCATCACGGAGGCACTGGAGACAAATCCGGATTTCAAAAAAACATACGAAGAAGACATAGAAGTAAGATCTGTAGTAGATACAGCACTTCGTCTGGAAGGACTGCCCAGACACACATCAGTACATGCGGCCGGCGTAGTGATATGTGACCGGCCTTTGGTAGAATACGTTCCTGTAGCACTGGGATCGGATGGTGAGCTCGTATCCGAATTTACCATGACCACCCTGGAAGAACTGGGACTGCTCAAAATGGACTTCCTGGGGCTTAGAACCCTTACAGTCATAAAAGATGCAGAAAATCTCATAAAAATAAAAAATCCGGATTTTTCCATAAACAACATTGACATAGCGGACAAAAAAGTCTTCGACTACATTTCCACAGGTAAATGTGACGGAATATTCCAGCTGGAGTCTGCCGGGATGAAAAGCTTCATGAAAGAGCTGCGCCCCGGCAATCTGGAAGACCTTATAGCAGGGATATCCCTGTACCGGCCGGGTCCCATGGACTTCATACCTCAATACATAAAAGGTAAAAATGATCCTGACAGCATAAAATACGCCTGCCCGCAGTTAGAACCCATCCTGAATCAGACCTATGGATGTATAGTTTATCAGGAGCAGGTCATGCAGATAGTCCGTGATCTTGCCGGATTTTCCTGGGGACGAAGCGACAATGTGCGCCGCGCCATGTCCAAAAAACAGACGGAAAAAATGGAAAAAGAGCGGATCATATTTATAGAAGGGGATGAAGAAGCAGGAGTTAAGGGCTGCGTGGCCAACGGAATACCGCGTGAAGTGGCGGCCGGAATATATGACGACATGATAGATTTTGCAAAATATGCCTTCAACAAATCCCACGCCGCCTGCTATGCGGCAGTTTCCTACGAGACAGCATTCCTGAAAACGTACTATCCCGTAGAGTACATGGCTGCTCTTATGACATCGGTTATGGACTCTACCGACAAAGTCAGCAGATACATTTACGATTGCAAGCAGATAGGCATAGGGATATTGCCGCCGGATATAAATAAAAGTCTTAAAGGATTTTCCGTGGAAGACGGATCCATACGTTACGGTCTCTATGCTATAAAATCCATGGGTAAAAACACCATCGAAGCCATAATGAAATCCAGAGATGAAGACGGTGATTTTCTCTCCTTAAATGACTTTGCAAGGCGCATGAGCGGA
>CAMOUW010000065.1 GCA_946626755.1 uncultured Clostridia bacterium | reverse complement strand
AAAAGATGCAGTGCCTGCTTATCGTCACCGAAAAGTTCCATTTTATCCACCAGTTCCTGAGCGTTCTTTTCTTCCTCTCCCTGCTCTTCTATAAACCATGCGAGAAAGTTCTTCGTCCTGCAATCCTGTGCGGCATCAGCTGCCTGATAAATAGCATGAATAAGGCTTGTAACATACTTCTCGTGTTTTAATGCAGCATCCAGAGGCGCCTTAATTGTCTTGTAGGATGTTTTAGGCGCATCAATAGGAAGAAGCTTCACTTTTTCATTATTATCATGAAGATATGCATAAAACTTCATAGCATGCTCCTCTTCCTCTTTGGCCTGCTTCTCAAACCAGTTTGCAAAACCGGAAAGCCCTTTATCATCGTAATAATTTGCCATATCCAGATACAGATAAGCGGAGTAAAGCTCTTTATTTATCTGGTCATTAATAAGATCCTTAACTTTTTTATCCATAAAAATGTCATCTCCTCTCTAATAAGTATTTTTCGATATTATACATCACAATCTGTTTTTATTGAATATACAATAATTATTTTATGATAAGTAACTGCCTGACGTACCTTTACATCTGATCGACAGATGGTCACTATTCAAAAGATAGCATTTTTTTGAACAAAAAAAAGACTCCGTCAAGAGTCCTGGATCCGCATGAGCCCGCCGGGGTTCGAACCCGGGACACCTAGATTAAAAGTCTAGTGCTCTACCAACTGAGCTACGAGCCCAAATTTTTCATAACCTTACAAACATATGCGAACTTCTGAAAACATCGCGGTATGTCCACAAGTCGTACAGTGTCTGCGGTCAATCCCCGCAAAATAAACTGCCCTAAAACTGGGCCAGCCGGATTCGAACCGGCGAATGCAGGGATCAAAACCCTGTGCCTTACCGCTTGGCGATGGCCCATCATCCTGCATAGGGTGGATAGAGGGATTCGAACCCTCGACCTTCAGAGCCACAATCTGACGCGCTAACCAGCTGTGCTATACCCACCATAATGAAAAAGTATGCCCGAGAGGATTCGAACCTCCGACCCACGGCTTAGAAGGCCGTTGCTCTATCCAGCTGAGCTACGGACACACAAAGCGGGTGATGGGAATCGAACCCACGTATCCAGCTTGGAAGGCTGGTGTTCTACCATTGAACTACACCCGCATAATAAAAAATATACAATTGTAATCGGGGTGACAGGATTTGAACCTGCGACCTCTTGATCCCAAATCAAGCGCCCTAGCCAAGCTGGGCCACACCCCGGCAGGCACCCTTTGAGTTAAACGCCTTGAGTTGTTCTCTCAACAACGCAAGTGGTATTATATTACAGAGTTCAACTAATGTCAAGCATGAAATTAAAAAAAATTTGATTTTTTGAAATAATTTATTTTTTTATACTTTTTTTCCTACTTTTATCACATAAATCCCCTTTTGGATACCAAGTCAGTGCTTCTTATCTGGTAGAATCAAGAAAAACATTTATTTTAAGGAGGATCAAATATATGGAAACAACATTTAAAGTCTGTTCAAAATGCGGAAATATGGTAGGAATGATAAATGATGCCGGAGTCCCCATGACTTGCTGTGGTCAGCCCATGGAGACCCTCACACCCAATACGGTGGAAGCCAGCACTGAAAAACATATTCCCGTTGTAAAAGTGGAAAACGGCACCGTAGATGTTACAGTAGGCTCTGTAGAGCATCCCATGGACGCAGATCACTACATCCAGTGGATATATCTTCGTACAGAACAGGGTGGTCAGAGAAAAGCTCTGAACCCCGGAGATGCCCCTCATGTTACATTCTGCCTCGGAGACGACAAAGCCATTGCAGTGTACGCATACTGCAATCTTCACGGACTTTGGATGCAGGAGCTCTGATTTCCTGATACATTTAAACACAAGCCTTCTCCCCACATATTGGGAAGAAGGTTTTTTTATGCTATTTTCACGATTTATGATATAATCTTCCATTATGAAAATGTCACACGAAAGGAAAAATGATGTTTAATATCGTACTTTTAGAGCCGGAAATCGCTTTAAACACAGGAAATATAGGACGTACCTGCTCCGTTGCCGGTGCATATCTCCATCTAATACGTCCCCTCGGTTTCAGACTTTCAGAAAAAGAGATAAAAAGAGCAGGTCTTGACTACTGGGAAGAGTTGAACCCTTCCGTATATGACGATTACGATGATTTTCTTTCAAAAAATCCTTCAGCCCGTGACAGATGCTTTTTTGCTTCTACAAAAGCTCAAAACACTTATGCTCAGGCTGATTTCAAACCCGGCGATTACATTCTTTTCGGTAAGGAAAGTGCAGGTATCCCTGAAGAAATCCTGCTGTCCAACAAAGAAAAATGTATACGGATCCCCATGGCTGCTGATAAAAGATCTCTAAACCTGTCCAATTCCGCAGCCATTATTCTTTATGAAGCCTTGAGACAAAATGATTTTGGAAACCTTGATAAAAGCGGACAACTTCACAGGCTAAAATGGAACTGAGTATACCTTTATTTTTAATAATAATAAGGTTATAATCATAAAAATTCATGACAAAAGGAGAGAGATAATATGGAAACAGGTATCAAAGGTAAAACAGAAATGACCGTAACAGAGCAGTTCAGTGCAAAAACTCTGGGAAGCGGCACTATGGATGTGCTGGGCACTCCCGGGCTGGCCGCTCTGGCTGAAAAGTGCGCATGGGAAAGCGTAGCACCTTTCCTGGAAGAAGGCCAGGGAACCGTAGGTATCCGCCTGGATCTGAAGCACCTGTCTGCCACACCGGTAGGTAAAAAAGTATGGTGCGAAAGTGTTTTGACAGAAATAGCTGACAGAAGACTGCTCTTTTCTTTCAGGGCATTTGATGATGCAGGTCTTATTGGAGAGGGCTGCCATGAGCGTTTCATCGTTGATAAAGAAAAATTTCTTAATAAAAGCCACGCCAAATATGAAAATGCATGATTTTTTTATATAACAAACAAAAACCATGACTGCAAAGCTTTAGATAATACGCTTTACAGTCATGGTTTTTTATTTGCGAATATTAGAAATAAATAAACTTACGGTCTGGGTTTTCCGCAATTACCACAGAAATTCCCTGTATTTTCCTGTCCGCAATCGCAAGTCCAGACTCCCCTTGCCACAGGTCTGGGCTTCCCGCAGTTGCCACAGAAATTACCTTTATTGACTTCTTTGCACTCACATACCCATTCACCGACTCCGGCAGTGGTACCTGCAGTACTTCCGGCTGACGCTGAACCTGCACTTCCCGTGGCTGCTCCGGCGGCTGCTCCTCCCATGGATGCCTGGTTGGCCTGCATCTGCGCTGATGTACCGTCTATATCCGTACGCTGACCGCTGCTTGTCGCACCTGCCTGCTGGAATAAGCCTGAAGCCTGTGCCGCTCCGGCATTTTGAGCCATATTCATACCTGCAAATCCCATGAAAGCACCTGCACCGCCTTCGTTATTGGCTGCATCCTGCATAGCCTGGGCCTGGGCACCCACAAGGGTAGCTGCCGCCATATTGGGATCACGGTTGATAGCATTTCTTTGAGCTTCTTTAATGATCTGCTCATCCTCTTCCCTGAGAGTTACGGAAGAAACACCAAAGGTCTCAATTTCGATACCTCTGTGCTCCTTCCACTCTTCAGTAAGAAGCTCGTCCAGTTCCTTTGCGATCTCTGTGGTATGCGCAGGCACTTCACTGTACCTGACGCCCATAGCAGAAATCTTCGCAAATGCCGGCTGCAGCTTTGTAAGAAGCTCCGTACGAAGCTGGGAATCAATGGAATCCCTTGTATAAACACTGCTTACATTTCCGCATACATTGGTGTAGAAAAGGATGGGATCCACAATACGGTATGAATATTCGCCAAAACACTTAAGTCCCGCATCCAGATCCAGATTAATATTTCTGTCTACCACTCTAAATGGTACGGGATTGGCTGTTCCGTATTTATTTCCGATGATCTCTTTTGTATTTACATAATACACTCTCTGGTCGTGACCGGTATCTCCGCCGAAGGTAAATCTTCGCCCTATGGCCTTAAATGTCTCTTTAATGCCCTGTCCCAGACTTCCGCAAAAAATGGAAGGCTCTGTAGAAGCATCATATACAAACTGTCCCGGCTCGGCACAGATCTCCGCGACCTTGCCCTGATCCACAATGATCATGCACTGTCCGTCATTTACAGCGATAACAGAGCCTGTAGTGATGATATTATCCTCTCCTCTTGTATTTGAAGAACGTCTGGATGTACGTTTTACACCTTTTGCTACAAGCACATCCGCGCTCATTGCCTCACAGTAAAAAAACTCTTTCCACTGATCTGCCAGCACACCATCTACCGCACCGACAATCGCTTTAATCAAACCCATGGCAAAATCCTTTCTCCGGAGCCTTACGGGCTCCTATGCCCCTCCGGAAACAAACTGTTTATGCAAATGTAACTGTTATTCTATATTTTAATCTATTTTATAGAATAATAAAAGAGGCTTTTGCACTTTATGTACCGGCGTGATCACCACGGGCTGTAACTACGCGGTACCCTGTACTTTCTACTTTAGCCCTAAGCTTATCTACACTTTCTGCCGCTTCTTCTCCCGTGGCCGGTTTTCCGTTATACAGCGTATATTTCGACCTGAACTGTTTGGGAGAAAGATTGGGCATGACAACGTTTGCTCCGGCCAAAAGCCCCAGCTCACGTCCTGTCGGTATAATGGTTCCGAGGGCAGTTGTTGCAGGAAGCAGCACTTCCGGCATCATAAGCCGCACTATACCCAGCATATGAAGAGTATCCTCAAGAGAACCCGCCGGTTTATCCCTAAAAGGAGTCCGGGCATGTGGTATAAATGGTCCCATACCTACCATATGTGGTCCAAATTCTTTCATAAACATCAAGTCATTTACGAGATGTTCTACTGTCTGGCCGGGAGAGCCTACCATAATACCGCACCCCGTCTGAAATCCTATATCTTTCAGATCCTTTAAACATTTAAGCCTCGTATCTATGCTTAGTTTTCCGCCATGAAGTCCGGCATAATGATCAGGAGTAACGGATTCATGACGAAGCAGGAATCTGTTTGCTCCCGCCGCAAAATAAGCTTCATAGCTCTCCCTCTCCCGTTCTCCTATAGAAAGAGTAATGGCACAGTCCGGCCAGCCTTTTCTAAGTCCGGAAATAATGGCACACATTTCTTCATCAGTAAATGTCATATCTTCGCCACCCTGAAGTACGAATGTACGAAATCCCAGTTCATATCCGATTTGAGCGCACTCCATTATCTGTTCTTTTGAAAGCCGGTATCTGTCACAATCTTTATTGGAAGCCCGAATGCCGCAGTATAGACAATCTTTACGACAGTAGTTTGTAAATTCTATCAGACCTCTGATATATACCTCTTTTCCGTAAACGGACTCTCTAACATCCCTGGCCTGGGCATATAAAAATTCTTCATCTTCTTTTGACATTGAGGTGAGAAGCTCTGCAAAATCCGCACGAGGCAGCACCATCTCTTCTCTCAGCCTCATTATTCTGTCTCTATTATCCATACACAACCCTCCCACAAACAGATACCCTGATAAATATCAGGCTTAGTTTTGACCCGGGGTACACTGCTTAACGCCCCGGCACAGTATATATAGTCCTTATTCTACACATTTTTTAGTAATACTCAAGCCACATATACGTGTGCCTGACACCTATAGTTATATATTTTTTTTTCTTATATGTTTTTTTCACATAAGGACTATATATACTATTCCGGGGCACGCTGCAGCTTAACGCCCCGTCACAGTATATATAGTCCTTAGTCCTCACTTTCTTTAAATGCTTTCTCCCCAAAACAAAAAAGTATCATATAACTTTTTTAGAAACATCCGCTCATTAAAAAAAAGCATATATACCATATACCGGAGGCGTCTGGCGGCAGCCTGCCTCAAGGATATGGTATATATGCCAAAATCATTTACATAATATATATAATTTTTTTATCTTACTACAGCATCAGTAGCCGTGCCGCCTCCGTTTATCTCTACTACGACCCTGTGAGGCATACACACTATAGTCTCACCCGGTGCTGAGATAAACCCGCTTGTAACACATATCTTATCCGGACAGTCTGCCTCTGTCACTTGTACTTTTCCATCCTTTATCTCCACGATATTATATCCACCGTCAAATCCGTCAACCGTGAAAGTATTATCCTTTATGACAGAATCATCATAAACAACTCTGCCGTCTACCTTTATCAAAACATTTTCCGGTTCGCTGCCTCTTCTCATGAAAAAAAACACCAGTGCAAGCACAGCTGCTCCTGCCAAAATAAAAATAAGCAAAAGAGCGTCTCTTTTCTTTTTGGCACTCTTTTGCTTATCCATAAAAAACTCCTGTAAATCACTTCTTTTTAACCTGGAACATCTCTATAACTTTTACGGGACATGCTGTTGCACACTTTCCGCAGCCCACACATTTACCGTAATCCACATGTGCCAGATTATTCTCCACATGTATAGCGCCGTCAGGAATGGGACATGCCTTTTCGCACATCTTACATCCTATACAGCCCTGCTTACAGACCGCCTTAACATCCTTGCCGCCGTCATTTGAATGACATCCGACAGCAGCTGTTCTTTTGTAAGGGATCATTTCTATAAGATTCTTGGGACATGCCTTCACACAGGCTGAACATGCCACACATTTCTCCCTGTCTACCTCAGCTATACCGTTTACAATATGTATAGCATCGAATTCACAGGCTGTTACGCAATCACCATACCCCATACATCCGGAAGAACACCCTTTAGCTCCGCCACCGGGGGCATGACTTGCAATAACACAGGATTTAACTCCCGTGTAATCATAAGAATCTTTAGCTTTATCACAGTCACCCTTACACTGTACATAAGCGACCATTTTTACTAACTCACCTGCTTCTCCGCCAAGAATCCCGGCGATTGTAGCTGCTACCGGCGGTCCGCCTACAGGGCAGGCATTGGTGGGAGCTTCTCCCTTTACCATAGCCGCCGCTGCACCGTCACAACCGGGATAACCGCAGGCACCGCAGTTGCTTCCGGGAAGTGCTTCCCTGACCTGAGCTTCTCTCTCGTCTACCTCAACAGCAAACTTTTTACTCATAAAAGCGAGGAAGAAACCAAGTCCGATACCTGCTGCGCCGACAATGATCGCCGCAATAATAACACCTGACATTTTTTTACCTCCAACTCACTTTTATAGTACACCTGCCCAGCCAAAGAAGGCTATAGACATAAGACCTGCCGTAAGAAGTACCTGGGGCATACCCTTAAAGCTTTCAGGTACATCATTGTGCTCTGTCTTTTCTCTTATAGATGCCAGAAGAAGAATGGCCAGCGCAAAACCGATAGCAGTACCGAATCCGTTTACTGTAGCAGTAAGAATGTCATAATTCTTCTGGACATTGGTAAGTGCCACACCAAGCACCGCACAGTTGGTGGTGATCAGTGGCAAAAATACACCAAGAGACTCGTACAGAGCCGGATTACTCTTCTTAAGGAACATCTCTATAAACTGTACAAGAGATGCGATAACCAGAATAAACACTATAGTGTTCAGATATGTAAGTTCCAAAGGAAGGAGTATAAACTGATAAATAGCTCCGCAGATAGCAGATGCCGCAGTAATAACAACGATAACGGCACCACTCATTCCAAGAGACGTATTTATTTTCTTTGATACTCCGAGGAAAGGACAAAGTCCCAGGAACTGACTCAGTACAACATTATTTACAAGAGCCGCACTGATCGCTAATAAAACCAGACCCATTACTCATCCTCCTTTCCCTTTGTTTCCTCTGCAGGTGCTGCAGGCTCAACCGCTTTCTTCACATCTGCTTCTGCTTTAACGGCATCCGCCTTTGCCTCAGACTTTACCGCCTCAACCTTATCCGCTGTAACCTGTGCAGGCTTTGCAGCCGGAGCAGGTTTCTCCGCCTTTGCCTTAGCCGCCGCTGCAGCCTTAGCCTGTGCAGCAGCCGCCATAGCCTCGGCCTGGGCTTTTTTCTTTGCTATATCAGGGCGGCAAAGACCTACGCTTGCACATCCGGCACAACCTTCATCAGTTGTATAGTCGGGGACCTTTGCCGGTGCCATACCCTTACCTCTCTTTATCTTGTTCATAACTGCAATAACAAAAGCCAGAACAAAGAATGCACCGGGGGCAAGTATGGCTATACTTGCAGGTGTATAAATCTCTTCCGGAATCTTCACCAGTGCATTGGCACCATCGGAAAGGATAGTTCCGTTTCCGATAATCTCACGGATAAATCCAAGGATCGCAAGTGCCATAGTAAACCCAAGACCCATTCCGATACCGTCAAAAATAGAAGGAATCACAGGGCTCTTGCTTGCATAGCTCTCTGCACGTCCCAGAATGATACAGTTAACAACAATAAGGGGTATATAAATACCAAGTGAACTGTATAACTCGGGAACATATCCCTGAAGTACAAACTGTACTATAGTAACCAGTGATGCGATTACGACTATATATGCCGGAATCCTCACCGTATCCGGTATAAATTTCTTCAAAAGCGAAATAAGAATATTTGACGCCACAAGAACCATCAGAGAGGAAAGGCCCATTCCTATACCGTTTATCATGGATGTGGTAACAGCAAGGGTAGGACACATTCCCAATGTCTGGATCAGTGTGGGATTTTCTTTAATTATTCCGTTGTATAGTCTTTCACCTATTTTACTCAATATCCACACCTCCCACCGACTTCGCATGGGCCTCTTTTACATGACCCGCCGCAAGAAGCGCTGCATTTATACCTCTCGCCATAGCCTTAGAAGTAATCGTAGAACCACCTATGGCATCTATTTTTTCATCTGCCGAAGATCCGGTTCCATCCTTCACCACAACAAACTTTTCAACCTTTACATCGTTGAACTGTCCCAGAAAAGAAGGATCCGTCTTGGCTCTCATACCAAGGCCGGCAGTCTCGGAAATTTCAAGAATGGAAATCCCCTTTAAAGTCCCTTCCGGATCTATCCCTACTGAATACCTGATATCTCCCGAATAACCATCATGAGCATTTACCGTAACAACAAGACCGTTGTACTCACCACCCTTAACACCGGCTACAATTCCTTCGATATCATCATTTGTGTAGCTTTCGGGATCTCCGTCAAGAAGTTCTCTGAATGTATCGGAAATGTGATCCTTATCGTACATCTCCCCTTCTATATCCTGAAAATCATCAGCCTCGGGTAGCACGG
>CAMOUW010000064.1 GCA_946626755.1 uncultured Clostridia bacterium | reverse complement strand
CTTCACCGACCTTGCCGACACCATCTTTCATGGTACCGCCGACTTTGCCTGCGCCTTCACCGACCTTGCCGACACCATCTTTCATGGTACCGCCGACTTTGCCTGCGCCATCTTTGATCTTGCCACCAAGACCGCCAAATTTACCGCCGAGTCCTGAAAGACCCTCTTTCATAGCAGCACCTGTTTTTGCAGCACCACCTGCAACGGCACCACCTGCAGCAGCAGCGCCGCCTGCAACGGCACCGCCGACTTTACCTGCTCCGTCTTTGACCGTGCTACCTACATTTGCAGCACCATCTCTAACTGTACGTCCTGCGTTCGCGGCACCGTCTCTTGCGGCTTCTCCAACCCTGCGGGCACCTGAACCTGCCCTTGGAGTACGACCTCTTGCATCGTCATCATCATCAAAAATGTCATCATCGCCGGCACGTCTGTCCTTAATATCTCCGATGTCATCTTTCATATCGGAAAAGCCGTCTTTAACTGTACCGCCCATGTTTCCGAAGCTGTCTTTGGCATCACCGAAAAGATCTCTGTGGTCGTCTTTCATGTCATTGAAAACGTCTGAAGTTTTTCCTTCAAACGAGCTGATACGTCTGTTGTTATATCTGCTGTATGTGCCGATAGTCTTAAGAAGGACCATAATTCTGGCAACTACCTCGTAAATAGCAGCCCCCAGTGTAATGAGTAAAATAATGATAAGACCAACACCGGCTGCCCCGGGGTTTCCTGTAGATGCTACAACACCTGCAGTAATGGCACCAACAATAAACATGATTATGCCAAGAGCAGTTTTAATAATAGTTGCAATAAGGAAATTTCTCCAGGCATTTACACAGCTGTGAGCATAAGCTCTGTCATTGTTATCGTTTGCCACATCTGCACATCCGTACATTAGTGTTTTAACCTTTAAAAGGTCAATAACGAACAATGCTATAAGTACAATGATAGAAACAATCAAAAACGCTACAAATGCGCCGGCTCCGGCCATAATAGAAAGAATTATGGCTGCAGCGACGGAAATAGCTATATCAATAACATAGAAGAGCCTGGATTTTGCAAAGTTAAGATTAACTCTGGCAAGCTGGCTCAGACCGATGATGGATACTACGATACCTCCGACACCGATCCACTGAGAGACTGAACCCCATGCAGGATTTATGGAACTGAAATTACCGAAAAATGCTGTGTAAATTTCGATAAGAAGTCCGATAAATACCAGTATGAGACCGCTTAAAGATCTTTGTGTGGACATAATATGCCTCCTTTCAAAAAATGGTTAATAGTTACAAATAAAAACAATAGTTACATGTATTTCTCTATAATTATTATAAACTTTTGTTTATTTTTTATCAAGTTTTTTTTCTTTTTTTATACAAATTTCTAATGTTACCGTATGAATATATTTTGACCAAAAAATCAATATATGGTAGAATGTCGAATAATATACTCAAAAATATCGTACGAGGAAAACTAAAATGTCAAAAATCATTCTTACAGGAGACAGACCCACGGGGAGACTACATCTCGGACATTATGTGGGTTCGTTAAGACGCAGGGTAGAACTGCAAAACTCAGGAGAGTTCGATAAAATTTTCATTATGATCGCGGATGCACAGGCCTTGACTGACAATGCCGATAATCCGGAAAAGATCAGAACAAATATCCTGGAAGTGGCTTTGGATTATCTTTCAGTAGGGATAGATCCTTCAAGATCAGATATACTTATCCAGTCACAGATAAGGGCATTGCCTGAGCTTGCCTTTTATTACATGAATCTTGTTACGGTGGCCAGACTTCAGCGCAATCCTACAGTAAAATCAGAAATAAGTATGAGGGGCTTCAAAACAGAGATACCTGTGGGATTCTTTACATATCCCATAAGCCAGGCAGCTGATATTACTGCGTTTAAGGCTACGGCAGTTCCCGTAGGAGAAGACCAGGAGCCTATGATAGAACAAACCAGAGAGATAGTCCGAAAGTTTAACTATACTTACGGAAATGTACTTGTGGAGCCTGAGATTGTTTTATCAGATAACAGCGTATGTAAAAGGCTTCCCGGAACTGATGGCAAAGCGAAGATGAGTAAGTCATTGGGTAACGGCATCTACATTTCCGATGATTCAAAGACACTTAAAGAGAAGGTTATGAGTATGTATACCGATCCGGATCATATAAGGGTAGAAGATCCGGGGAAAGTAGAGGGTAATACCGTATTTACATATCTGGATGCCTTCTGTGTGCCGGAGGACTTTGGTGAGTTTCTCCCTGACTACAATGGTCTGGATGAATTAAAAGAACATTATAAAAAAGGAGGTTTGGGAGACGTCAAGATCAAAAAGTTTTTGATAAAAGTACTGGAGAGAGAACTGGCACCTATACGTGAACGAAGAGCCCGTTATGAGAAAGACATTCCCGGGGTATATGAGATTCTGAAAGAGGGAACCGGAAGAGCCAATGAGGTGGCAGATGCTACACTAAGGGAAGTAAAAGAGGCTATGAAGATAAACTATTTCGAAGATAAAGCTCTTATGGCGGATCAGGTTCAGAAGTATTCATAAATTGTTTTCGGATACGGTTGTAAAAAGGAGTTATTTATGAGATGTCCATACTGTTCAAATGATAATACAAAGGTTACTGATTCCCGTCCTACCGAAACGGGGGAGATAAAAAGACGCAGACAGTGCGAGCAGTGCGGTAAAAGATTTACTACATATGAGAGGATTGAAAGTATTCCTCTTATGGTTATTAAAAAGGACAATACAAGAGAGCCTTATGACCGAAACAAGATAAAGTCCGGGATTATGAGATCTTGTCATAAAAGACCGGTGTCTGCCCAGCAGATAGATATGATGACTGATTCCATAGAAAACAGTCTGTTCAACATGGAGAAAAAAGAAATAAACACCAGTGAGATCGGAGAGCTTGTTATGCAACGGCTTAAGGATGTGGATGAGGTGGCTTATGTACGTTTTGCATCCGTATACAGGGAGTTTAAGGATGTAAACACCTACATTGAAGAAATACAGAAGTTTCTAAAAAGGTAAAAAGGTAACAAAGGATGACTAATTTTTTATATCCGGGGGCTTATGTGGATTCAGCCTTCACTATAGACTATAAGAAACTGTGGGAAAAAGGCTTCAGGGGGTTGCTTTTTGATGTGGATAATACCCTTACCATGCACAATGTGGAAGCGGAAAAAAGAGAAGCCAATTTTTTTGTACATTTACGCAAACTGGGTTTTAAAACTGTTATTTTATCTAACAATAAAAAAGAAAGGGTTGAACCTTTTGCCAAACTTCTAAAAACCCCTTTTATACACAGAGCGCACAAACCCTTGTCACGGGCTTATATTAAAGCGATGAAAATGATAGGAACCAATGTGGATAATACATTATTTGTCGGGGATCAGCTTTATACCGATATTGTGGGTGCCAATATTGTAGGTTTGAAATCTATACTTGTTCGTCCTATATCTCCTAAAGAAGCGTTTTGGATAAAACTCAAACGGATCATTGAGGTTCCGGTTATAGCTTTGTACAAGATAAATCACAAAAAAAATGATATAAATTTTTAAGTTTTTAAAATCAAACGGAGAAAAAAATGAGAGAAATAAGCGGCAAGACGGTGCTGTGTGCACTGCTTGGCAATCCGACAGAGCACTCCCTTTCACCACTTATACACAACAGCCTGGCTGAAGCAGTAAAAACAGATATGGCCTATACTACATTTTGTGTAGAAAGCAACAGGCTGGGAGAAGCGGTCGCAGGTGCGTATGCACTGGGGATAAAGGGTATGAACGTGACTGTTCCGTATAAAGAGGCCGTGATGGAGCATCTTGTGGGGGTTGATCCCATAGCAAAGGCTATTGGCGCAGTAAATACCCTTGTCAGGACAGATGGTGGTTATTACGGATATAATACGGATATTTTAGGATTTATAAGAGAATTAAATGAATTTGGCTTTGATATAAAAGACAGAGATGTAGTGATATTCGGGGCGGGAGGTGTGGCCAGAGCCATCTGCTTTGCATGTGCAAAGGAAGGGGCTTCCAGAATATTTATTTTAAACAGAACATTAGAAAAGGCACAGGCTATAGCAAAAGATGCAGATGCATATTTTGGGTTTGATGAAAATACAAGAGTTATTCCGGAAAGTATAGATAACAGTGAAAATCTGGATACTGAAGATTTTTTGCTGGTACAGACCACCAATGTGGGCATGTATCCGAAAAACGGAGAAGTGATTCTGGAGGAAAGTGTTCTTTATGAAAAAGCCGCATTCGGTTTTGATGTTATCTATAATCCTTTTGACACTGTTTTTATGAAAAAACTACGCAGGAAAGATAAACGTGCGGTAAACGGTCTGCAGATGCTCTTGTATCAGGCGATAGAGAGCTACAAAATGTGGTTTGATGATACTTCTGTTTCAAATGAGACAGAGAGGGATATATACGACAAGCTTAAAGAGGCTCTTTATCCTGTTGATAAAGAAGAACTGGCCGTAAAAGATCAGATAAAAGGCAACATTATACTGACCGGATTTATGGGGAGTGGAAAAACTACCCTGGGGAAATGGATAGCAAGACATACTGAGAGGACACTTGTAGATACTGACAGAGAGATAGAGGCAAAACATGGTATAACCATCCGTGAAATATTTGAAACAAAAGGCGAGGAAGTCTTCAGGCAGATGGAGACAGACTATCTTAAAGAATTGGCAAGATCCGGAAAAAGAGATCTGATCATTTCAATCGGCGGAGGAACACCGTTAAGAAAAGAAAACAGGGCGTTGCTGAAAAAAATAGGTACTGTGGTGTATTTGAGAGCATCATCAGAAGAGTTGATGCGCAGGTTAAGATACGATACCAGACGGCCTCTTTTACAGGGTAAGGATGGAGAAGAAAGAAAAGAACTGATAGAGAAGATGCTATCTGAAAGAGACCGTATTTACATGGAAGCAGCTGATATAGTTGTGATAACAGACAGAGTATATTTTCCGAGGCTTTTCAGGATTATCCAGAAAAAATACGTATCCAGGCTGAAATACAAAAAAAACAGGCACAAAAACGGAACAGGCGGATACAAATACCGCGGTGATAACGGACACCCCGGAGGCTTCAGGCAAAACAACTATAAACCGTCCTACAGACAAAAAAATGGTTTACATGATACTCCGTACCACAGGAGGTACAGGGATTATAATTCTTCTTACCAGTGATGAGGTGAAACAAATAATATGAAAATAATGATTATAAACGGACCAAATCTAAACTTTCTGGGAATCCGTGAAAAAGAGATTTACGGTGTCATGGATTATAATTATCTTGTAGATATGGTTGGTGAGGAAGCAAAACTAAGAGATATAGAAGCAGTTTTTTTTCAGAGCAATCATGAAGGAGATCTGATCGACAAGATACAAGAGGCGTATTTATCAAAATATGACGGTATTATTATAAACCCCGGAGGTTTTACCCATACCAGCGTGGCTCTTCATGATGCGCTTGCCTCCGTGGGAGACATGCCGAAGGTAGAAGTGCACATATCCAATATTAGCGGAAGGGAAGCCTTCAGGCATGAGTCTCTGACAGCACCGGCATGCAGCGGACAGATTGCAGGTTTCGGACTTAAAGGCTATGTTTATGCCATGGATGCGGTTAAGGATATGGTTTTGTTATGAAATTTTAACTTGAAAAAATATTTATACTATACTAATATAAGAACAGTTTAATTTTGTTAATATATTCGGAGGTTATTATACGTTATGGTTAGTGCGGGAGATTTTAAAAACGGTCTTACAATTGAGATGGATGGCGGTATCTGGCAGGTTATTGAGTTTCAGCATGTGAAACCCGGAAAGGGTGCGGCATTTGTACGTACAAAACTTAAGAATATCGTCAGTGGAGGAGTAGTGGAAAAATCCTTCAGACCTACAGAGAAGTTCCAGCTTGCACACATTGATAAGAAGGACTGCCAGTATCTTTATCAGGATGGAGACTTCTTTAACTTCATGGACAATGAAACATTTGACCAGATTGCGCTCTCTTCCGATCAGGTGGGAGACACTCTTAAGTTCGTAAAAGAAAATGAAATAGTAAAGCTTATGTCACACAACGGCTCTGTATTTGCTATTGAGCCACCTATGTTTGTTGAACTGCAGATTACAGAGTCAGAGCCGGGAGTAAAGGGTGATACTGCGACAGGTGCCACAAAGCCCGCTATTGTTGAAACAGGTGCCCAGGTTATGGTTCCCCTTTTTGTTAATCAGGGTGATACAATAAAGATTGATACACGTACAGGTGAGTATCTTTCCAGAGTATAATCAGTACTCCTGTGACATTTGGAAAATTATCGGGGGATGTAAAAATGTACTTAACTAAAGCCTTCTCCTTATGGGGAAGGCTTTATTGTGGTATTTGAATAAAAAGGTGGATGATATGGATTTTTTAGACAAGCTTGAAAAAAAGATGGGAAGATTTGCCATACCCAGGCTGATGCTATATATTACGGTTGCATATGCCGTAGGATATATTTTGTATTGGGCGGGAGCCAATGCCGTTTTGGAAGCGTTGGCTTTAAATGCGGAAAAGATTCTCCACGGGCAGGTGTGGAGGATAGTTACCTTTGTGGTACAGCCTCCAACAAATGCCATGCCGCTGTTCTTGATCATTACTCTTTATTTTTATTATATGATAGGCAGTATCCTTGAAAAGCAGTGGGGTGCATTCAAATTTAACGTATACTTTTTTTCCGGGATGATATTGCATGTTATTGCGGCTATAGTCATATTTCTTATATTTGGTGTAAATATGATGATGTCGGTGTACTATCTCAACCTTTCCCTTTTTATGGCTTATGCTTTGGAAATGCCCGACAATACCATTCTCTTGTTTTTTATTATTCCTTTTAAAACAAAATGGCTTGCCTATATTGATGCGGCATATATCCTGCTTACTGTAGTTTTGGGATATTTATCTATTGCAGTTACATTTCCATACCAGTTTCAGTCGGTTATGTCATCCATGGGTATCAGGCCGAGTCCCACAAATGCTACGGCTGCAGCTATATCTATGCTGAATTTTGTGATATTTTATTTTATTGTACTGTCAAGAAAACGTTCCGGAAGAAAGAGCAGAAATTCAAGTTCGGGACAGAATTCAGGCGGATACTACAGGTACGGGGGCGGTGCAAGCGGCAACGCATACGGGGGAGGTGCTGCTTACGGTGCAGTACCCCGTCACAGGTGTTCTATTTGCGGGCGTACAGATCTTGATGATCCCAATGAAGAGTTTAGATATTGTACAAGCTGTGAAGGATCTTTTGAATATTGCAGCAGACATATACACAAGCATCCTCATGTACACAGGGATGCCAATGGTAATCTTACACGTGACCTTAAATAAATTGTTATACAGGAGAGGAGTATAAATATGACTACATACGAAGAACTGCAGGCCAGAGGTCTAATAGCGCAGGTGACAGATGAGGAACTGATAAAAAGCCTTATAGACGAAGGAAAAGCCTGTTTTTACATTGGCATCGATCCTACGGCAGACAGTCTGCATATAGGTCATTTTATGACTCTTTGTCTTATGAAGAGACTTCAGATGGCGGGGAATAAACCTGTTTGTCTCATGGGGGGCGGAACAGCTATGATCGGAGATCCGTCAGGAAAGACGGACATGAGAAAAATGCTTACCCGGGAGACCATCGAGGCAAATGTAGAGTGCATTAAGAAACAGGTTTCGAGATTTATAGATTTTAACGATGATAAGGCCATTCTTGTAAACAATGCTGACTGGCTGATGGATTTAAATTATATAGAAATGCTGCGTGAGATCGGACCTCATTTCAATGTAAATATAATGCTCCGTGCAGAGTGTTATAAACAAAGACTTGAAAAGGGATTAAGCTTTCTCGAGTTTAATTACATGATAATGCAGGCTTATGATTTTTATATCCTGTACCAGAAATACGGGTGCAATCTGGAGTTTGGCGGAGATGACCAGTGGAGTAATATGCTTGCGGGAACAGAGCTGATCCGAAAGAAGCTCGGTAAGGATGCCAGTGCAATGACCATTCCTCTTCTTACCAATTCCGAAGGGGTTAAGATGGGAAAAACAGTTTCAGGTGCTCTGTGGCTTGATGAGGAAAAGACTCCTGTTTACGATTTCTTCCAGTACTGGAGAAATGTGGATGATGCAGACGTCATTAAATGTCTGAAGATGATAACTTTTTTGCCTCTTGAAGATATAGAGAAGATGTCAGAATGGGAAGGTGCTGAGCTGAATAAAGCTAAAGAAATCCTTGCTTTTGAAGTGACAAAGCTTGTACATGGTGAGGAAAAAGCGACTAAAGCTCTTGAGGCTGCAAGGGCAGTATTTTCAGGTGGACTGTCTGAAAATATGCCGGAGGTAAAACTGACAGATGATGCGTTCGACGATGACGGGCAGATCGATGCCGTTTCCCTTGGTTTTTCAACAGGATTGTATTCGTCAAAATCTGATGCGAGAAGAACCATACAGCAGGGCGGAGTATCGGTTAATAAAGAAAAAATAACAATAGATGACAAGTTTGAAAAAAAATTGTTTGAAGACGAGGTTATTTATCAGAGTGGAAAAAAGAAATTTGTAAAAGTAATATTGTGATACGAGAGTACGGATAATGACAAAGATAGTGTTTTACAGAAATAAAGATGAACGTATAAAAAAATTTGAAATAACCGGTCATACGGATTTTGATCTAAGCGGTAGCGACGTGCTATGTGCCGCTATTTCCACATTGGTGTCACATACCATAGGTTCTGTGCAGGAATTTACACAGGAACCCTGTATAAACACAGTGGATGAACAGGAACCAAAAGTTGTTTTTGAACTTACGGCACCGGATAATGAGCTGACAAAGGAAAGCGGAATATTTCTGGAAGCCTTTGCTTCCTCCGCAGATGATCTTGCATTTGCCCATCCGGATAATTTAGTGACAGAATACAGGTCTGTCTGAGGGGTTTAAAAGTTATGTTTGTTGACAGAACCAGAATATATATACAATCAGGAAAAGGAGGAGATGGTCATGTTTCCTTCAGGCGTGAGCTATACGTGCCAAATGTCGGACCGGATGGCGGAAATGGCGGTAAGGGCGGAGATGTTATATTTGAGGTGGACAAGGGACAGAACACCCTGGGAGATTGCAGATATAACAAGAAATATGTAGCTGAGAGCGGAAGTGAAGGCGGGAAGAGACGGTGTGCCGGAAAGAACGGCGAGGATCTTATAATAAAAGTTCCCGAAGGGACTGTTATATATGATGATGAGACCGGCAAGATCATAGAGGATATGTCAGGTGACACGGTGAGGGCTCTTATCTTAAATGGAGGAAAAGGCGGACGAGGCAATATGAACTATGCCACTTCCACCATGCAGGCACCCCAGTATGCCCAGCCCGGTCAGGAAGCCCAGGGGCTTT
>CAMOUW010000063.1 GCA_946626755.1 uncultured Clostridia bacterium | reverse complement strand
GGTGGTCCGGACGGCGGAGACGGCGGAAGGGGCGGAGACGTCATCTTCGAGCTGGATCCCGGGGTCAACACTCTGGCCGATTACCGTTATCACAAAAAATACGTGGCGACAGACGGCCAGGAAGGCGGCAAAAAGCGCTGCCACGGCAGGGACGGTGACGACATCGTCCTGAAGGTCCCGGCCGGGACCGTTGTCACCCTGGCCGAAACCGGAGAGGTCATAGCGGACATGTCCGGGGAGAACCGCAGACAGGTTGTGCTGAAGGGCGGACGCGGCGGCAATGGAAACATGCACTATGCCACCTCCACCATGCAGGCGCCGGTCTACGCCCAGCCCGGTCAGGAAGCCCAGGGGCTTTGGATAAGACTTGAGCTTAAGGTTATAGCAGATGTAGGGCTTGTGGGATTTCCCAATGCAGGTAAGTCTACATTCCTGGCATCAGTTACCAGAGCAAGACCAAAGATTGCAAATTATCCCTTTACCACACTCAATCCTAATTTGGGCGTAGCCTACCTGGAGGATGGGGAGAGCTTTGTTATAGCTGATATCCCCGGTCTTATAGAGGGAGCGTCTGAAGGAGTGGGGCTTGGCTTTGAATTTCTTCGTCACATAGAGCGTACAAGAGTGATCATACATCTGGTGGATGTTGCAGGGCTTGAAGGACGGGATCCTGTGGAGGATATAAAGCAGATAAACACTGAGCTTGCGGCTTATAATTCTTCTATTACAAATAAGCCTCAGGTTATAGCTGTCAATAAAACCGACTGTCTTACGCCGGAGGATCTTGAAGAAGTGATCGCAAAGATTAAGAAGACATTTCCTGAAATGGAGATATTTCCTATATCAGCAGCAACGGGAGACGGGGTAAAGCCTCTTTTGTATAAAGTTAAGCAGATGCTTGATGAACTGCCTGAGGCCGATATGAGATTTGAACCGGAAGTAGATACACGTGAGCTTTTTGACAGACCTGATGAGCCTATATATACTGGAAAAGAAGGGGATGGGCATACATTTACGGTTACCGGCCCCCGTGTGGATAAGATGCTGGGTTATACCAACCTGGAATCGGAAAAAGGTTTTTTGTTTTTTCAGGAATTTATGGAAAAAAACGGCGTGATAAAAGAATTGAAAAAGCTTGGGCTTGCTGAAGGCGACACTGTAAGGGTGGGGGACTACCTTGAATTTGAATATTTTGAAGGGCAGGATTTTGAATGACAAGTAAAGAAAGAGCAGAACTAATAAAAGAGGCGGCAAAGTTAAAACCTATATTTCAGTTTGGAAAGACGGGTATAACTCCCGAATTTACAAAAGGAGTTGCCCAGGCCCTCGAAGCAAGAGAACTTATTAAAATAAGTGTTCTTAAGAATTGTGCTGACGATCCAAGAGAGCTTGCCGGTATCGTATCGGAAAGAACCGGAGCTCAGATCGTAGAGGTCATTGGGAAAAAAATTGTACTGTACAAGCCAAATAAGGATATGAAAAAAAGGAAATTTCTGACCGGTAAAAGTGATGAAAAAAGCAGATGAAGTAGCAGTTTTGGGAGGATCTTTCAATCCTATACATAAGGGTCATATAGAACTGGCGGTAAGAGCTGTTGAACAGTTTGATCTGTCGAAGCTTTTAATTATGCCTGTCTCGGGTACATATTATAAAAGTGAAGATATGCTGGCACCTGCGCAAGACCGTTTAAATATGGTCAGGGAAGCCGTCAGATTTCTTGACAGACCGTTAAGGGATATCATTGAAGCTTCATCTCTGGATATAGACAGAGGCGGAACCACTTATACATATGATACGATAAATGATTTATTAAGAGAGTATAAAAAGATCTATTTTATAATAGGGATGGATTCACTTATGTATATTCATACTTGGGTTAAAGCAGAAGAGTTTCTTCCGAAGTGTATACTGCTTGTAGCGGATCGTGCAGGAGAGTATGATAAAGATACTACTGAACAGATCAACTTTCTGAAAGAAAGATACGCAGCCAATATACACATGTTAAAAACGCAAGTCCATCCTTACAGCTCAAGCCTGATACGGGAAAGGATTCTTGCCGGAAAATATGTAGGAGATTATCTGCCACCGGGAGTGTATGATTATATTAAAGAACATGGGCTGTATAAAGTGGCAGGATGATTAGTTGACCTATCGGGAAAGGAAGACTTATGGATCATGATAGGATATGTAATATAAATGAAAAAGTAAAAAAAGCACTTGCTGCCGATCAGAGACGATACATTCATTCTGTTGCGGTAGCAAACACCGCCATGTGTCTTGCGTCATGCCATGGTGCGGATCTGGAAAATGCTTATATAGCAGGTCTGTTGCATGATAATGCAAAATGTATTGATTATGCGGAGCAGAAAGCTATGTGCAGACGTTTTGAGATAGAACTCAGTCCTCTTGAAATAACCAATCCGTATCTTATACACGGAAAACTGGGAGCTTTTCTTGCAAAAATGAAATACGGCATAGAGGACATTTCTGTTTGTGAAGCCATTAAGTGGCATACGACGGGCAAGCCATCCATGAATATGCTGGAATCCATAGTTTTTATTTCTGATTATATAGAGCCTATGCGGCATCACGCTGACAATCTGGACAGGGTGAGGAGACTCGCTTTTGAAGATTTGGACAAATGTGTAACGCAGATTTTAAGTGATACCATTAGGATGCTTGAGGCAAATAACCGGCCCATAGATCCTATGGCATTGAGGGCGCATGAGTATTATACAAAGTAGCAGGTCATGTGTGTATACATGAAAATACAAAGCGTTTATTCTTTGCAGATTTAATTGTTTAGGAGAAAGAAAAATGAATAATACACCGTCTGAAAAGACTTATGAGCATGTTAAAACAGTTGCGGAAGCATTAAAGGAAAAAAAAGGTGAGGATGTAAGAGTTCTTGATATCCATGACATTTCATCTGTGGCGGATTATTTTATTATCGCTGCCGGAAATAATGAAAGACAGATACAGACATTGTCTGATAATGTAGAAGAAAAGTTAAAAAAAGAAGGCATTGAACCGGCAGGGATAGAAGGTTATCCTCAGGCATCCTGGATACTTTTGGATTATACGGATTTTGTTGTACATATTTTTTCTAAAGAAGACCGTTTATTTTACGAGTTAGAACGCATATGGAAAGACGGTAAAGAAATTAATATTGAAAGTTTATCTAATGACAGGACTGATCTGACAGCCGGTCCGAACAAATGACTTTTAATGCATGATATCCCGCGGTGGTATCATTTTTTTTGATTACTGAAAAATCACTTCTTTTTATAAGTTTGACAATTGTAGCAAGTAACCTATAATGTAATAAATATTAAGTGAGTGCAAAATCTGATGGAAAATATATAGATGCAGGGAGGTGTCAGCATTGGATAACAATGATTTAAAGGATTTAATGCGAAAGGAATTGAATTTTCGCGGTCTTGGCGGATATGTTATGGGAGATGGAAGAAAAATTAAAAAGGGTACTATATACAGAAGCGGAGCTCTTGGTGAATGTAATGAGGAAGAACTGGAATATATCAAAGGCTTGGGGCTGAAAACTGTTTTTGATTTCAGAAATGACAAGGAGAGAGAAAAGTTGCCGGATCCTGTTTTTGAAGGGACTGAACATATACATTCATGTGCGGCATTCAGAAGCCTGGTAGAGGATTTTGACTACTCACCTCATATGCTTCTTGATCTTTTAAGAGATGAGGATCATAAGGGGAATACAGCCACAAAGCTTTATTCCAGTCTTACTGCAGCGATCGCGTTTACAAATTCAGCATATCAGCAGTTGTTTGAAAAGTTGCAGGAAGGAGCTACACCGCTGCTTTTTCATTGTTCCGGAGGAAAGGACAGGACAGGAGTGGCAGCTGCACTTATACTGCTGGCGCTGGGAGCAGAGGAGGAAACCATAAAACAGGATTATATGCTGTCTAATATTTATCTTGAGGAATATATAGAAGATAAGCTGGATGACAGAAAACTCCTGGTTAAGATAAGCGATAATTATAAAACCATGGTTATGGCTACAAAGGGTGTTATTCCTGAATCGGTTCATATGCTCCTGGAGGAGATTAAAGAAAAGTATGAGACCTATGAGAATTTTTTTGATAAAGAATATGGAATGAACGGATCTGCTCTGGTAAGGCTGAGAGACATATACCTGGAGTAGACAGTTAAATACTGAGGGTTGGAAGGAGGTGAGAAAATGGGCATCCCTATAAAAAAACCAAAGATAGAGCTTCGTAGGGAAATGATAAAGCTGGCAATATATTTTGGCATTGTGATCGGACTGCTTTTGCTGCTGACTCCTTTACTTGGGACAGCCAACGCCATGATCTTAAGCAATAGCTTTCTAATCGTGCCCATGTCGCTTTCCAATGATTATACTACAAAATTTGCATACAATTTCAGATTTTTCAGTCTGGTTTATGTGTCGCTGGGTATTGGAGCGTGGCTTGCAGATTTTAATGCTGTAACAAAAGGTATAGTTTTCCTTTTGATAATATTGTTTCTAACTTACACATTAAATGTAGGTAAACGTAAAATGCTGTATACCCAGTTCATGATAAATTTTATTTTCATGATTTATAATCCGGTTTACGGCATGGATGTGATTATCCGGCTTATTATCCTTGAGGCTAGTGTTGTTGCGATGATGATCGCCCAGTGGATAATAAACAGAAAACGATACAGAAGGACAGTGAGTGCCAGTGTACGAAGGGTTAGTGACGAGATAGAGGCTTATGCTGACCGTTCAAGAAAAGGTATAAGCAAAAATGAAAACAGCCTGATTCACAAAAATATAGATAAGAACATAACGGCAGTAAGTTCTGTTTTTTTTATAAAGTTTGACCAGATCCGACAGTGGGACAGGGGTCGGCAGTATCTCAGGTTGCTGTCTGTTCTTAAACGACTGGGCATAATAATATACAGATTCAACAAAGAAGGCAAGAAATTAAATGAGCAAACCTACAATAAGATAAAAGCTATTATAAAAAGTATAGACGATTTTAACTTTGAAAAAGGAACCTTCGAAAAGCTTATAGAAGATTTTGGAAGACTGAGACAGAAAAGTGTTGAGGAAACAGAAGAACTATTTATAGACAACGAGTTGCAGATCTTTGAGTCAGATGGTGATGATACCGGTATGGCGACGATCAATGTGCAAAGAGGATTCAACAAATACAGATTTTTGTTTTCTCTTAAAACTGCATTAATGTGTGCTGTAGGTGTTGTTATTATTGCGCTGATAGGGCTTCCTTACGAATATTGGTACCCTATAAATGTATGCGTTCTTTCGCAGCCGTTTTCAGAGTTCGGAAGACAAAAGAGTGCTGAAAGGATGATAAATACAGTTCTTGCAACAGGAATTCTTTTTATAGCATTTCATGTTACCGATCTGTTATGGGTTCACATAGTGGTTATGGTGGCTCTGGTGGTGTTGGGAGATTTTGTATTTAAGTTTAATTTCTACACGATATATTCTGCTTTTATGGCGCTTCTTCTGGCTTATTCTGCAGGTAAGGGCGGTATTACGGAGTTGTCTGTACTCAGGATCTTATATGTGGCGGGTACATCTGCTCTTGTTATGTTGGTGGATGTACTGGTATCACGCAGAAAGATCAAGACTTCGTTTTTGTCAGTGGTGGAAAATGCCGATACAATAAACAGAGCGATTTTAGAGAATATTCTATCGCCGGATTTTTCAGGCAGAAGGCTTAAAAAGCAGTTTGAAACAAAATATAATATAAATGCCCGTATAACTGAAATGAGAGCATATTATCAGGATCCTTTGCTTGATGAATACATTCTGAATGAACAGATTCTTACAAGAGCATATAATGTGACGTCAGAATTTCTGGTTCATGATGAGGGGCAGGCCGGATACATAGGAAAGATATTCAGACAGTGCCTTGAAGAAAATGATTTTACGGGATTGACCGGACAGTTATCGGGAAAAACCGTCTATTCCGTCCTTATTTTATATGATATGTATGAAACTATTATCAGATCTGAAGAGATATTAAAGGAAATGGGTGACAATATAAAAAACAAGGGAAAAGACAAATAAAATTCATTCGACATTAGGGTATATTATTGTTATAATATACCCTAATTGTCTATATAAATGTAAGGAGTATTTAAATAATACGATATGGATATAAGTAGTTTAAGGGGAAAGAGGATAATAATTAAAACAATGGTGCGTGCTGCAAACGGCACATACATAGGTACCATGGAGAATGCGGGAGTTGTAGAAGAAACTGATGACAGCATCTGCGTGAGGATAGATGAGGGACGCTTTGAGGGGCAGTTATGGGAAATACCTACGGAAAAGGCCTTCATCGGTGCGGCTGACTTTGACAGATATGAGCTTGGAGGTACAGGGCCATGGTCTGAGCATGAGTTTGTTCTGGTGGAAAATGCTGCAGCGATTCTGGAATGGGAGATATGGCAGTCTGCGGGAGCGAAAAAGAACAATGAGAGCACCGGTGGAAAAAAAGAATCCCAGAAAACGGACAACTCATCGAAAGCCCAGATTTTAAAAGAGGCCGAAAATGCCGATGAAGTACCGAAGGTTGAAAAAGAAAGCAAGTACGAAAAAACATTAAAACCAATCAAGGTGCTTCCGGGAGGCAACTTTAGCGTTCAAAGATTTGATTCCATAAAGGAGTACAACAGAATAAGTCCTGTGACCAAGGAGGAATTCGAAACGGAAGAAGAAGCTCATGATGTTATGGCAGATGCAGCCAGGGATTTCATCAGAAGCGTCAAAAAAGGAGGAAACCTCATAGATATCAAAAAACTGTCACAAAACAGTGTGAGGATAGAGTATGTGGATAGAAGCGGAAAAGATGCATATGTTATCTTTCAGGTTTTTGCCACAGGTGCATAAGATTATCTTTCAGGAGATAAAAAGATGGAAAAAGAAAAAGTTAAGCTGCGAAAAGGTCTGGTCATCACATTTGTCGTTGCCCTGATCTGTACTATTCCTGTTGGGATAGGCACGCTTAGAATGGGGTGGGCCATTCATCGTGTATGCGGTTTTGATATATCCATACCTCTTGTGATCCTTTCCGTTTTCAGTATACTCTTCATAGCTTTTTCTATGATGAAACAGTATCCGAACTTTTTGTTCAGGCTGCTTACATGGATAACTGGTCTGCACGCCTGTGTTCTGGCATATTTTATCCCGTCCATGACTTCGGCGAGTATTGTACTTGCAATATGCGGACAGTCCTGGAAAGGAGTAGCAAAGCCGGTAGTTATATTTATAATAACCGTGGGTTCGGTGATAACGGTTATTTACGGATTGATACATGCAAGAAGGTTATTTGTTAAATATTACAAAGTAAAAGCCGGGGCTTATAAAGAAAAAACAGGCAAAATACAGGAGGAAGTGTACAGAATAGTACAGCTTTCAGATCTCCATATCGGAAGTGTTATAGGACCCTCATATATCAGACGTGTAGTAAAAAAGGTAAACAGCCTTAAGCCTGATATGGTAGTAGTTACCGGTGATGTATTCAACCACGGAGGAGTGGATGAGTGCCGTGACATAAAAAAAGTTATAAAAGCCTTTCAAGACATGAGATCTACAGACGGAATATATGCTGTTTTAGGTAATCATGATCCGGATTTAACTGATCCCGGTATGGAAGAATTTGTACGGGATACAAAAATGAATTTCATAGATAACAGTGTCTGTGATACGAGAAAACTTCTTCTTGTTGGAAGGACAGGATTGCTTACGGACAGGACTTTAAGGTTGCCGGTGAATGAGGTTATGGAAGGGGTGGACACGGAAAAACCCATGGTCGTACTGGACCACGATCCAAGAGGTGCCGATGATGCAAGAGATATCGGAGCGGATCTTATTCTTTCCGGACATACCCACAGAGGGCAGTTTTTCCCGGTTATCCTTATGTCTAAAGATGCTAATGGAAAGAATTACTTCTATGGACGCATAGAATTCGGAAAAACCACAAGTATTATATCATCAGGGACAGGATCCTTTCAGTTGCCTATCAGAGTGGGTACAAACAGTGAGATAGTATGTGTGGATCTGGAGATTTGAAAACTGTTGCATAAAACTGCGACAGTTTTTTTATTGGAAAATATAGTTTCCAATATGTAGCGGTAAAGACTAAAGGTGAAAGCCTTAAGGTCAGTATTTATGATATTTTAAGAGTTTTTTCCATGAATATATGGTAATATATAAGTTGTATAGTTGGAGCGTTTATTGTGTTGGGGCAAGGCCCCGAAGGAGGGGATTATGTATAACGGATTCATGAAATATTTACTTAGTAATGACCCTGATAAAACAGTTTCTGAGAAGGGTATGAAATTAAGGAAACTGATCAATCCGGCATTTAAAAGTCTTATTCCTCTCAGTATCAGACAGAAAATAAAAGTACAGTCCAGAGCTAAAATGCCTGATGACAGACCGATTATTTTTGCCTCAACCCATGGCTTTCGTGAGGACGTGGAGGCAGCGGTGGTTGCTGCAGGTAAAAACAAGCATGCCTATATTCTCATAGGTAGCCTGAAACAGGTATTTCATGCAAAGGAAGGTATATATGCCTGGATAAATGGTGCAGTACTCGTAGACAGAACCGACCCTGACAGCAGGGCGGCATCTAAAGACAAAATGAGGAAAGTGCTCAGCCTGGGGGGCAATATCATAATGTACCCTGAAGGAACATGGAATATTTCACCCAACAAACTGGTAGCAGGACTTTTTCCGGGAGTGTATGATACAGCAAAAGAAGCAGGGGCACTTGTGGCGCCTATAGCAAGTCACAGAGTGGGAAATGTAATATTTGCAAGACTTGGCAAGGCCTTCGATATTACAAAATTTGAAAGACAAGAAGGTATAAGAAGGCTTAGGGATAAGCTGGCCACTTTAAAGTGGCGTATTTACGAAACTCTTCCCGTGACAAAAAGAAGTACACTACCGCAAGGTGAAGAGGCAGACAGATACTGGGAACAAACCATGGATGATCTCAGAAATGAGGTTTCTCATTTTGAACATGAGCTTGAACGAATGGCCATTTTCAGACCTAAGGATATTTTTCACAGGGATGAGGTTTTTGAACATATTAAAGAGCTGCTGCCCGGACATAATACAGCATTTTTATTTAATAAAAAACTGATATAAAAAGAATTCTTTTAATGACGATTTTTTGTGTATTTTACAGGGAGAAGTTATGGCCTTTATTGAAGTCTTTGAGTTGTGTAAAAAATACAAAATGGGCGAGGTTATCATAGATGCCTTAAAGGATGTGTCATTTACCATAAATGAGGGCGAGCTTGTAGTTGTTTTGGGACCGTCAGGATCGGGGAAAACAACTTGTCTGAATATAGTTGGCGGTATGGATGATGCATCGTCAGGTCATGTTTTTGTAGACGGTCAGGAGATAACTGCTATGCGCAGAAAAGAACTGACCAGGTTCAGACGGCACGATATAGGGTTTGTATTTCAGTTTTACAACCTTATCCAGAATCTTACTGCACTTGAAAATGTTGAATTAGTAGCTGACTCAC
>CAMOUW010000062.1 GCA_946626755.1 uncultured Clostridia bacterium | reverse complement strand
TGTAGGTAATGGGCTTGCCCCCCTCGTGGGTGGACAAGTGCTCGATCAATGCACCGAAGTTGTCATCGTCGATCTTATATGTTCCGTCACCCTTGGGAACGGGCGTCATGTGATCCGTGGGCGCAACCGGCCCGCTTTCATAATCGATGTTATCGCCCGAAACCGGATAGTAGCCATCCTCATGAGCGGAATCATCCTTTACAAATGCGTACTCTGTTCCTGTGCTGTCTTTATATATGGTATATCCGCCAATGGTCTTGTCGCCGGTGACATCTGCTTTGGCGTCGGACTCATCTACCGTAATGATTATTTCACGGTCAGTACCGGCAGCATCATCGCCGTTCAGGTCCACAGGACCGTCACTGGTCTCTCCATGAAGGATAAATGTGAGCACCTTACGCGCGTACTCATTTCCATCCTTTGTCACAAGACCCTTCAAACTCGCATCATTCCAGAACTTGGAAAGATCGATATAAACCTCTCTGGGCGTGTGCTCATTTTTTACTTCCACAGCCTGGTAAGGCGATCCCTTATCCACAGTCCAGTACTCATCTGTGGTCGCGGGGGTCAGACCTGTCGGCTGGGGATCTGCCGGGGTTGTTGAAGAATATCCTGTATTTTCTATATTATAGTAGAGACCGTCACCCTTTTGTACATACAACTTATTACTTGCATCTTTAAACAAAAGCCAGCCGTCTCTGGACTTTGTTTTAGGAGACGTCAGGTCAAAGTCCTGAGAGTCAAAATATTGCGCTTTCTTATAATCGGCAATGCCCGGATCCGGAATCTCTACGATACGGTAAAGGATCGCCGTGTCAGCGACTCCGTTGGAGTCGTAGGTGTAAACCGGCAGATACTCCCAGGTGTAAGGGTGTCTGCCTGTTTGGTCATTGTTGATGTCGTAGCTGCCATCGAGGAAGTTGCCGTTAGGAACTGTCTGCTGTGTTACAGAGTCAGCAAAGTCTGCAATATTGTAGTTACCTACTTTATCCGTAACATCCGTCCAGGTCCTGCCGCGGTTGGTGGAGTACTGGAGCTTTACGTTTGGCATGGTGGCTGCAGCACGCAGACCGTCTTTATCATTTTCGTCCTGCCAGCGCTTCGCGACCAAAACGTCCGCCGTGGTGGGCTCCCACTCGACATGAACCGCCTCGTGATGCTCGGCATGATCGAACCACAATACATAGGTTCCGTCTTCCTTGTAGGTAAGCAGACCGTCATTGCCGGCTTTGGTTTTGATTTCCTGCGTATCGCCTTTTTTCATCTTGGCTACGGCTTCGGTATTATATTCGATTTCTGTGTACTTCGTAACGTTGCCGTCTGTGTCCCATGTGTCGCCAATCCAGATCTTTCCAATTTTATATCCGATGTCCGGGGTCATGGTGTAGTAGACGTCTTTTCCTTCCGTTACAACATGAGTGGCGGCTTTACCGGTCCCGGGTGTGCCGCTGCCGTCCCAACCAAGGCCATTATTCCATTTGCCGCTTGGTTCAAGAACCGTGCCGCCATCAGACAATGTACCATTGAAATTACCCTCGCTAGTGGTCTGGATATTGCCGTGAGAACCGGTGCTTGCGGTGTAGCGGTACCAGAGCTTCGTGCTGGCAAAAGGAGACGTCTGCATGGGATTGCTGTTACTGCCGTGACCATAACCGGTAAGTGTGATTCCTTTTCCTGAGTCGGCAACGGTTATGAAGCCGGTGGAATAGCTGGCGTTATCCATAGATCCCGAATTATTATATTGATTCGCCGTAATCTTAACTACTTTATCTGTCCCTGTACCGGTCTCTGTAATAATCGGATAGTAGTAAGTTTTCTTCGTATTGGTTGCCGGGGTATTGGTGTCATCAAGATTGTTGTTGTTTGATCTTACATATATGTAGTCCGATGCCAGACCGGCCGTGTTTATGCCGATGCTTTCACTAAAGAAATCCAGTTCCGTGTTATCTTTATTAACGTACCATAACGGTTTTGCAGTATTGTTTCCTCCTCCGGTGTAAGGATCTCTGTCAATATTGATGCCTGCAAATGCAAGGATAAAAGAGCCCTCTACCGGAATGCCGTTGTCATTCACGACCTGATATGTGGCATTTATGCGCTGTCCTAAGACAAGCCTTTTTGCACCACCGTTGGTCTCGTTTTGCGGGTTGCCGTTCCCTGAGGCGTTGACGGCAAAGGTTGAACCATATTCTTTAGCAGTCTTATTGACATAATATCCTGGATTAGGCGAATTCAGAGATGTGTAGGAGTACATTTGCCTTGTATCTGTTCCACCGTACCTGAAATTTGCTCCTATTGACAGGTAGGCAGAGCCGTTGTACCGCGTGGGGCTCAAAGAGCTGCTATTTAATCTCTCGTCTGTATAAATAGTTGCATCGGAAAAAGTGACCTTGAGATGCATCTTGGTTCCATCTGGCATAATTGCAGCGTCTTTGAATGTAAGCTCGTAGAGGGGACCACTCATAACAAGCGGATCTCCAGGCACCAGCTGCTTGAGGCCGCTCGTCTTATTCGGGTTGTAATTGACCGTTGCATCGCCCGCGTTGTATTCTATACCGGGAGCAAAGCTAGGGTCAGAAGCGAGCAACTTGTATGTGATGTTACTGCCACCTGATTCTATATAAGCTTGAGGATTGTCGCTCCCGGCCCTATTGATTTTGGTCTGGTCTATGTAGATCGTAGAAAGCGGCGCACCGGAAGCAAAGGTAGTCGCCGATGTTGTGCTCTGCGATTGCCTTACTTTAGTTGTTTGATGCGTGTATTCGTTACCTCTGTCGATTCCGGGATGACTGCTGTTTCCGCCGGGACCGGGCATTTGTGTGGTAACCGTACCGCTTGTGTCGTAGTTCTCGTCATCCGGCACGGTGTTTGCCAGGTCATCCGCGCGCACTTCCGTCGCACCGCCACTCATCCACATGCCGACGCCTGCACCGAAGGTTCCGACGGAAAGCGCGACTGCCAGCAATACCCCCATTGCTCTGGACACAAATCCTTTGCCCTTATGACTGCCTTTCAATTCTTTTACTTCTGCAAAATCTTTATCCTTCATGGTCTCACCTCCCTTCTTTTCATTTTCTGCATCATAATCATTCGTTCTCATTTCTTTCACCTCTTAAAAATAATCCATCGCTCCCATAATAGTCGGGCTTTATATATCTTAAATCGGGCACCGGTAATAAAATTTTTCTTCGTTTTTTTCTCCGTAACTGCACCTTTTTGCTGTTATCACAGCTATAAGGGCGCACCTACCCCGATGCTACACTTATACTCCTGTATTCTACCAAATATAACACAATATGTCAAAAAATTATCACAAAATTATTAATATACTTCCTCTATTATTTCCCCCCTTTTTGCACCGCCGGAAAGCACTATATATAGGCTTTTCCACGCACAACGTACAGACATATGGTATACTGGTCCACCACGTCTTATTCCCCTCCGAAACATTACTGTACATTTATAAAAATTAATGTAAAATTAATAATATTTGTATATATTTTTACACCTTTACTTTACGATCATTTCGTAATATCATATCCGAAAAACAAAAAGGAGTTTTATTCATGTTCAGGCTCTGGTGCAAAACCTTAAATGAAAACAACAACATCATTTCAGAAACCACTATAGAGGACACATCCGATGTAAATCGCACAAAAAAAGTGATGGACTCTCTCTCCAAAGCATGTGCGGATCTGGATCTGGCCGAGCCCATTTGGTTTGACAGCAATATAAACGAATTTAAAAAGCACGCCAAAACACGCTTCCGACAGGATAACTTTATCGAAAGCGTGTCATTTAGCTCATTTGAAATACAGGTCATAGAAGAATAAACCGGGATATTTCGCATTTTTACGTACGCCTGATTTTATTTGCGCAAAAACGTATCACCGGGGATCGGTATAAAAAAAGTCTGTATATATTATCTTTCCGGAAAACCTCAAGGTTTCCAAAAGACAATATATACAGACTCTTTTGATCTTATCCGATAAAAAATCGATGCGACAGGATTTGAACCTGCGGCCTCTGCGTCCCGAACGCAGCGCTCTACCAAGCTGAGCCACGCATCGCTAATTCATACCTTCGTACTATACAGGTATTATCCCGATTAGTCAAGTATGAAATGCATAGTAAATTATATTACATAGTCAATAATAAAAAATATACAAAAAATACGGATGACAGGACTTGAACCTGCACGCCGTGAGACAATAGAACCTAAATCTATCGCGTCTGCCAATTCCGCCACATCCGTAAATACCAAGGGATTTTAACACTTACTTTACCTCGTGTCAACCATAATCCCCTGTGTGATCTTATCAATCTCTTTTTTTACATATATTTGTCCAAAAAGTCAAATATCTTTTCAAAATAAGTTTTCTTGTCATAAAAGCATGCACACACGTGATCCGCCTCCGGCACCGTGTACAGCTCTTTAGGCTCATTTGCCGCATTAAACAGCTCATATACATTTTCCCAGGGAACATAACTGTCCCCTTTCGCATGTATAAAAAGCGTGGGTATATCACTCTTTGCCAGCTGCTTACATGTATCCGCTTCAAAAAATGAGTATCCGGCCTCGTGTTTTGCCATAAAGCTTGCAGCATTCAACAACGGAAAAGATGGAAGATGATAGGCTTCTTTAAGCAGGGTTTTATACATGCTGCTCACGGATGAATATCCGCTGTCCTCTACACACACCTTCACATTTTCCGGCAGATCCTCACCGCATGCCATCAGCACTGCTGCTGCACCCATAGACTGGCCAAAAAGAGCTATCTTGGAATCATGATCCCGGTGCACTATAAACTCACACCATTTTTTTATATCCAGGCGTTCCAGCCAGCCCATCCCTATGTAATCACCCCCGCTCTTTCCGTGAGCTCTCAGATCGGTAAATAATACGTTGTACCCTTTTGAGTAAAAATAAGGACCATAACAATACATATCCCTGAGAGTGCAGTTATATCCATGCACAATGATCACATATTTGTGTGAGCCGTTTTTTGCAAAAAACTCACCGTAAAGCTTCACCCCGTCGTCAGCTGTGATCTCCACCTGCTCCCCCGGATTATTCCTCATCCAGGCAACAGCCTCCCTCACCATAGAATTGTGTACCGTCACAAGACCTGCAAGCATAGACTGATCTTTTTTTTGCATAGATCTGTCCCTGCGCTTCTGATTGGAATACTTTTTCTTTCCGCGTTTAATGGCAGTATTTACATAGTACTGTCCTGCTACCGCAAGAAAACCCACTGCAGCTGCAGCTGCCGCTGCACCTATGATAATAGCTCTTCTTGTAGTCTTATTCATAAGCCATCTCCTTCAAAAACACTCCCCATCAAACCCCCGCGCCAGACTGTACTTATACTACAGGCTCAGGCTTTTGATCGTACTGTTCCTAATATAAACTGTTTCTGATTATAACACAAAACAATATAAAAAAAACGCACAACATCACAGGTTATACACAAATAAACCCTCAATGCCGTGCGTTTTAATAAGCAAAATCAGCTTTTCCCGAAAAACTCCAGATTTACAGCAAATGTCCCGCCAGCAGCGCAACATCACTCTTCATGTTCCTGGACTCACTGTAAGAGAGATTGCCCTTCTCAAATTCTTCCTGGATCAGGGTCGTTTCAAGCTGTACCGCTCTTCTCTCCACTCTGTGAAGAATATCTTCATCAATCTCTACAGGACCGTTTTTATCCAGATTTTTCTGAATCTCACTCAGATTAAACTGATACTTCTGAATAGCCGCATCCACCACAGGAGAAGGCGCCACCTTATTGTACTCTTCAAGCTTTGCCAGAACATACTCTGCATTGGACTTACTGCCTCTAAGGAACACATCGTCATGACCTTCTCCGACTTTGCGCGCCTCTTTAGCAAGCTTTCTGCTTTTAAAGAAGCCTGCTATAGCCGATCCCGTCACACTCCTTGAAATCTTCTTTCTTCTGTCCTTATCCAGGGTCTTGATATAATAATTTGCCTCGTCCGAGGTGATCTCGCCTTCTTTTTCCATGCGCTCCAGATTCTCTATCTTCCAGTCCACGATCTTACGGTTCAGCACATTTATCTCATCATTTACAGTGCCGTCCCTCTTCATGGTCCTCTGGATATCATCAGCTCTGTCACGATAACGGAAGGCGATAAGATTTACCTCTTCCTTATTTTTAACCGTCGACTCGGCCTCAAGGGCATCTGCCACACCCGTCAGGATGTTCATATGTACCCGCTTAAACTCCTCCTTATCCTCCGCACTTTTATGCTTGGGGGCAATAATAGGCAGTACGACATAGGAAATGATCACAGACAGTATGATAACTCCCATGGCTATAGTCATGATCAGCTCACGATGCGGGAACTCCATTCCGTTTGCAAGAACGAGGGGTATAGACTCTACGGAAGCCCATGTAATGGCACCTCTTGCTCCCGACATGGTAAATAACCCCGCAGCCTTTGCTCTGCTTATACCCTCTTCCCTGTAAGTACGTTTCGGCAGCGTAAGCATGCTCCAGAGAAATCTCACAGCAAGTATAGCCCCCATAACTATACATATAACCGCGATCACAAATCCCGGAGACACCTCAAGATGATGCGAGAACATGTGCTCAATGATATGAGGTACATACATTCCCAGCATTACAAAGATAAATCCGTCAAGAGTATAGGCCAGAAATCCCCATACGTGCTCCGCGCCTTCCTCAAGCTTTTTGGAGTCCGCATTTCCTTCCTTATACTCGAATGTGGAAATGATACCCGCCACAAAGATGGCCACAATACCGCTGACCTCAAAATGCTCGGATAAAATAAATGCAAAGACAGGGAATATCACGCCTATAAGTGTATGCAGGGGCGCGTGCTTGATCCCGTTGGTATACATAAGCCTTACGATAAAAAGCTTTGCTATACCAAGTGCCGCACCTACAGCCGCACCTCCCAGCAACAGGCGTACAAACTCAACCGTTATATGCCCTACATGGACGTGCTCTCCTCCTGCAACTGCCAGGCAGGTCTGCAGGAAAATAATAGCCGTAACCTCTCCGAATACCGACTCATTTTTAAGAAGCTCCATAAGCCCGTGAGGGATATGACTGTGCTTCTCAACCGTATCCACTGCCACGTGGTCAGTGGGTCCGAGAGCTGCCATAAGACATATACTTGCGATTATAGAAATGACAGGGATCATACCATGTATGATAGGACCTACCGCCACTCCCGTTATAACTATAAGAAGTATCGCAAAATTGGCAATCGCCCACTTATTCTTCCACATATGCTTTCTGTTTATTTCCATTCCTCCAAGATAAGCAAGCGGCGCTATAAACAGCAGGTGGAAAAGGTTATGTTCTATCTCAAAGTGCTGTGCATATGGTATCACCGAGATAGCTGCACCCAGGCCGATCTGCATAATGGGCGCAGGTATGGCAGGGAAGAAATGCGCCAGCACATCAGCCAGCACAACCGCCATGACAATAATCAGCAAAACAACCAAAAACTCCATTTAATCCTCTCCTTTCTAAAGTTCTATTTGTTTTGATAAATTTTTATCATTCCTCATTATATCATACACGTGTCAAAAAGTCCAATCTTCCTCCTTTTAAAAAATCAGACAGGAGGTTTCCTGTCTGATCTGAAAGTGTATTTTATTCGCTTCGCAGAGCCGTAACCGGATCCTTACCTGCTGCCTTTCTGGCAGGAATAATACCCCCAAGGAAAGTCACCAGCATACTGAGACCCACCAGCAGCGCTGCATGGGCAGGGAATAGAAATGCCCTCACATTCTCCGCTCCCTCCATGGTGCTGCGCATGATAGCCGTCATGGGGAAGGTCAGTCCCACAGCTACTCCCACGCCTATCAGACCTGCTGCCAGACCTATAAGTATGGTCTCTGCATTGAAAACCTGTGAGATATTCCCCTTGGAAGCCCCCATTGCCCTGAGGATACCGATCTCCTTTGTTCTCTCCAAAACTGAAATATGTGTAATGATACCTATCATAATACTGGACACCACCAGGGAGACAGACACAAATCCGATAAGAACCGCCGTGATCACATCCACTATCCTGGTCATGGATGATGTCATGATACCGATGATATCATTGTAGGTGATCCTGCTCTTCTCATCCACACTGTCATTGTAAGCACTGATGCAATCTGAAACCCCATTCTTATCATCAAAGGAATCTGTATAAATGTTTATGGTAGCCGGAGTGTCCTTGTCCACCTTTCCAAAAGCTTCCATATTGGAATCATATGATGACTCTCCGATATAATTGTCATACAGTTTTACAAGATCCTCCTGCTTGGGATCTGAGGCAAGCCACGCATCCAGAGCACCTGCAAGTCCTGTTTCGTCAGCTCCCGCCATGGAACCGGACTGCATCTGTTCCCCGCTGTCTGTCCCTTCTTTTTCGGCCTGCTGTGCCCTGTAAAGCATGATCATCTGGAACATGCTTGCCTTTTCAGGCACGCTCAGAGAAGACGCATACTTCACTGCATCCTCGGCCTTTCCTGCATCGTCTCTGGGCTCAAATCCCACTCCGGTCAGTACATTTACATCCTTTTTTTCCTCCTGTGCCTTTACCACCGGGCTTGCGTCCGTTTCCCCGATGATCTTGTCAGTGAGCAGGGATGTATAAGCCACCGCTGTAGACACAAGGTCAGTCTGTACCGAATCTTTTTGCTTTACGATACCGGATATATGAAGCTTTATGCTTTCATCCGTGTATTTCTCCACATTCATAAGGTCTATGGTCTGCTGTGTAAATGTGCCGTTTTCGTTTCTCTGATACAGGGAACTGGCAGGGATCAGATAAAACTCCCTGCCTATGATACGGCTGAAATCGTCAGATATTTTTTTGCGCGTCTCTCCCGCTTCAGCGCCATCCAAAAGATCATCATACTCTTTTGCGGTAATGATACCGAGCTGACGTAAAAGCTCAGCAGAAACAGAATTGTCTCCCGAAATGACCAGCACGGTCTCATCGTAATTTTCCGGCCATTTTCCGTCAATGACATCGAAGTTGTCCATTATAAGGTCACTTATGAGCTTTCCGTCCTTACCGGGTGTCAGTTCGCTGAAATTTACAGCTGATGTATCACCGCTGTTGGATGTAAGAAACTGCCCCGAGAGCACATTTCTCATCCTGGAAGCAGATTCATCCCCGGGACTGTCGTCAGTATTTATATACTCTCCGTCAGGATCTTTCGTATAAACAGTAAACGCAGTGTTGTAGGTATAATTTACTCCGTTATTGCCTATATATTGCCTTATGGGACTGTCCGGATCCTCGATATACTGCTTAAAGGCCTTCAGGTCGTTTTTCTTGTAAGCAACTCCCGTAGTTCCGAAGGTCACGTCAGAGGTATCTGCATACAGTCCCGTACTTTCACTGTCCGTACCGGTATTTCCTCCCGAATCAATCCCGCCAGAGGCATTCAGCACCGATGACATATCCAAAGCCTTGCTTCTTATCTCAAGGGGATATGATGTCATGGTATCCCGCTGTATCCCGTCTATGTAGTCATTTACCCCGTTGGACATAGCCAGTATCAGAGCGATGCCTATGATGCCTATGGATCCCGCCACAGCCGTGAGAAATGTCCTTCCAAACTTGGTTTTCAGATTGTTCAGACTCAGCTTAAATGACGTAGGAAAGGACATCCCCGCTCTCTTTACTTTTTTATCCGCGCCTTCACCGCCTCTTCCGGCAGCTTTCAATATTTCTTCTGCGCTTACGGGTGCTGAGTCTTCGGTAATCTTTCCATCCTTTATATGTATGATACGGGTTGCATAATCGTCCGCAAGCTCGGGATTGTGCGTAACCATCACTACCAGACGGTCCTTTGCCACTTCTTTGAGAAGCTCCATGACCTGCAAGCCTGTATCCGTATCTAGAGCACCTGTAGGTTCATCGGCCAG
>CAMOUW010000061.1 GCA_946626755.1 uncultured Clostridia bacterium | reverse complement strand
TCTTTGGAATACTTTCTTCTAGACATGATAATGCTCCTCATATGATAAATTTTGGATGTTTCCAATGTCTACCATATGGGGAGCATATCATTCCAGGGGTTTTCGTTTCAGTTCCTCCTCAGATAACGCCTCTGTTTCCGGAAAAGAGTCAAGCACTATCTTTGCCACCTCTTTCATGAGATTGAATTTTTCAGAGCTTGAGTAAGAAAAATTCACGATCCTTTCAAGTAATGGTCGTGTTTTCGAATAAGCTTCCCAAGCATCAAAGCTTGTAAACCTACCCTTAAGCCTTACCCCCCTGTCAAGATTCATACTGTCTCTTAAATTTGTAACGGCCGCTTCCCATTGCTTTTCGGGCTCAAGCATATCTAGTTTGGGCGAGCACAGGTAATTTATATAACTCCCGTAAACAAACGCACTGTGTACCCAGCCCCCAAATACTGATGGTTCACGACTTTCTATCACAAGATCTTCTATTACGTTAAAAATCCTGCTCACTTTTTCCGGCGGGTATTCTTCAAGTGAAAGAGAGACTTTTTCAGCTTCTATCTTTTTATAGGGAGTAAATAGTGCATGAAGAGTTTCATGTACCACGAGCTTTAAACGCAAGAGAAAAGGGTTTATTTTTTTTCCATCCCTTCTAACATACCTTTTAATAAGGGAATTGTCATCTCCCGTATAAATGGTATTGGCATCCGTATACGCCGATTCATATACCAACGGGTAAACCTTTACCCTTACGGTAAGATTTCCCGTTATAGACTGTGCAATGGCTGATAGAACTCTCTCCTGTCGTTCAGACGACATCCCTTCGTTTACATATATCAGACCATTTAAAGAAATATCATCAAATTCACTATGCATGTCATTATCCTCGATTTATTGCTCTTTTTCAGAATTATACCTGTACTCCCAGGGGAAAATGTCTATTACTTCCTCCTTTACCTCTGCTGCCAGCTCAAGATCTATACAGGCAAGAGTATTTACGAAGGTCAGAACCGCGGCATCCTTTGGTTCTATTCCGTTTTGTATCTCAACAAGCATATTGGCTGACTGTCGCTCTGATATTGTTTTAGCCTCGTCATTTCGCGCCACCATATCACCGTTCAAGTAATTCTTCACATTATCCAATATATCCACTGCCACTTCAAAGTCAGTTTTGATCAGTTTTCTCGGTTTAAATGTAAAGCTGTCAAGATGCTTTGGCGTCTCCGTAGGATAACCCAATTTTTGATGAAGTTTTGCAATAATGGTTTCCCTGTCGTCTTTTTCAAAAACATAAGTTGTGCTGAAGCGGTTGAGATAAGCTTCGTTAAAGGGCTTTGAGCCCTCGGTTCCCACATTGAAGAGATTTACATATATAGTGTATGGATTCCTGTAGGTATCCATATAATTATCCACCTCCAGAATAAAAGGAGAGACCACTGCCTGACTCAGCGCCATCTGTCTGTCGGTCTTCATTTGGTTTATCTCTTCAAGTGCTATGACTCCCCCATCTCTGTGGGTTACCGGAACCGCTGTCCAATTAAACCGGATCTCACCGTGAGCTATGGAAGAAATCCCTAGAAATTTATCCGTTCCGGAATCCCCGGAAAATGCCTCTACTCTCATGGGAATTCCAAGCACCGCGCATATTGCTCTCAACGAAAATGACTTTCCCGTTCCCGGCTCCCCTATAAAATTCATATTTACGTAATCGGGGCCTATTATTTCCTCCAACTCGCTTACACCCTGTTTTTGTCTTTTGCTGATGCGGTAAAAGGATTGGAATATTTTGTTTAACCCAAGGTAAATATTCTTTGTAAATGTAACCTCCTTCAGAATAGATCTGTCAGGAATACATTCTTTATTTTTGAAATCTATACCGAACAATTTCCCCAGATCATAATCTCCGTTTATCATTTTTTCCTTGGTAAAGGTAACCTTTTCACCCTTTGTATTTTGTCCCGAAAATGAGTGATCAAGTTCAAACGCCCCTTTATTACTGCATTTTACCATTATTTACACCTCTCAATTTATTCATTTTTTCACTTTTCATTGGCTATATTATTATCTGTTTTTCTATTAAAAAACCCCCACAAGGGGTTATGTTAAAAACATGCATATAAGTTAGCCAATGATAACCTTCAGCAATTATGCAGACTTTAGTGAGAAAAATTTTTTTTTATTTTTTTTTCTTACAGGGCTTCAAAAATTTTTTAAACAATTTAACATTAACCTCGGTACTGTACCAAACATTTTCAGATTTAACTTTCAAGGAGGTATGAATCCATGCATTTAACACCAAGAGAAAGTGAGCGTCTTATGGTTCATTCCATGGGAGAGCTTGCTGCAAAGAGAAAAGAAAGAGGCGTTAAACTTAACTATGTTGAGTCTATAGCCTATATCACGGCAGACATTTATGAAAAGGTGCGTGATGGCCAGTCCTCAGTACTTGATCTTATGGAGTACGGCGCAACATTGCTGTCTAGAGATGATGTAATGGAAGGCGTTGCAGAAATGCTTCCCGCTCTTTCCATTGAAGCTACATTTCCGGACGGAACAAAGCAGATTACAATTCACAACCCTATCAGATAATTTTAAATTAAAAAAAGCGAGGTGTTACATATGATTCCAGGCGAAATCATTTTTAAGAAAGAAGATCTTACCGGAAACGAGGGAAAGGAAACAATTACCCTTGAGGTTGAAAACCCGGATAAGAGACCTATAGCTGTAGGTTCACATATGCACTTTTTTGAAGTTAATAAGTTTATGATATTTGACAGAGAAAAAGCATTCGGATACAGACTTGATATTCCTTCAGGAACAGTTATCCGTTGGGAGCCCGGCGATAAGAAGACCGTCCAGCTTGTTCCTATCGGTGGCAGAGGAGTTGTTCGCGGACTTAACTGTCTTACAAACGGTCCCATCAATGATAATAACAGAGGACGTGCAATACTTAATGCTCAGCTTAAAGGCTTTATGTAATTAATCGGCATTAGGCACAGAAACCCAACTTATAATAAAAAATAAAGGAGTTGCAATATGTTTAAAATAAAGCGTTCGGATTATGCCGGTATGTACGGTCCGACTACCGGAGATAAAATAAGACTTGCGGACACAGATCTTTTCATAGAGATTGAAAAAGATTATGCCGTTTATGGCGAAGAGTGTAAGTTCGGTGGATCAAAGACGATCAGAGACGGTATGGGACAGAAGGTTGGTATCACTAACGAAGGCGGCGCTCTTGATTTCTGTCTTACCAATGCAATAATAATAGATTATCAGGGTATCGTAAAAGGTGATATCGGTATCAAGGACGGAAAGATCGTAGGTGTAGGTAAAGCCGGCAACCCTGATACACAGGACGGAGTTGATCCTAACCTTGTAATAGGAACAGGCACCGAGGTTCTTTCAGCAGAAGGAATGATCGTAACAGCCGGTGCCATCGATACTCACGTTCATTATATCTGCCCTCAGCAGATCGAAACAGCTCTTTGGTCAGGTGTTACAACAATGTATGGTGGTGGTGACGGTCCTGCAGACGGTTCTTTTGCAACCACATGTACACCCGGCCCTTGGAATATCAAGAAAATGCTCCAGTCATTTGATGAGCTTCCCATGAACTTTGTACTTCTCGGAAAGGCTAATTCTTCCGACCCTGCGCCTCTTATCGAGCAGATTCAGGCAGGTGCCGCAGGATATAAGCTCCATGAAGACTGGGGAACCACACCCGGAGCTATCGATACTGCATTGTCAGTAGCTGATGAGTACGATGTATCTGTAGCTATCCATACAGATTCCATCAACGAGTGCGGAAATGTCGAGAATACTATCAAGACATTCGGCGGTCGTACAATTCATACCTTCCATACAGAGGGTGCCGGCGGCGGACACGCACCCGATACTATGATGCTCACATCATGCCCTACTGTTATACCTTCAACAACAACACCTACAATTCCTTATACAGTGAATACTTATGATGAGCATCTCGATATGCTTATGGTATGCCATCATATGGATAGTGACATTCCCGATGATATTGCATTTGGTAAGTCACGTATCCGTAAGGAAACAATAGCTGCTGAGGATGTTCTTCATGATATCGGAGCGATCTCTATCATAAACTCTGACTCCCAGGCAATGGGACGTCCCGCAGAGGTTGTTACAAGAACATGGCAGCTTGCAGACAAAAATAAGGCTCAGCGCGGAAAGCTTCCTGAGGATTCAAAAGACAATGATAACTTCAGAGTAAAGCGCTACATTGCAAAATATACGATAAATGCTGCAATGGCTGCAGGTATCTCTGACTATCTCGGATCCATTACTCCCGGAAAGATTGCTGACCTTGTTATGTGGAGACCTGATATGTTTGGTGTTAAACCCGAGGTGATAATCAAGGGCGGTATGATGATCGCAGCTAAGATGGGTGATGCTAACGCTTCCATCCCCACTCCTCAGCCTATCATTATGAAGAATATGTTTGGTGCTCTTGGACGTGCACGTGAAAATACCTGCATAACTTTTGTTTCCAAGTACGCTTATGATCACGACATCAAGGGCGAATTGGGCATAAGAAAGCAGGTACTTCCGGTAAAGGGCTGCAGAACCATCGCAAAGAAGGATATGATCTATAATAATGTTGTGGCTAATTTGAGAATAGATCCCACAACACACAAGGTATATCTGGATGGTGAAGAAATAACATCAGAACCCGTAGCTGAGCTTCCGATGTCACAGCTCTACTATCTGTTCTGATTGTCTATACAAACCCTTTTGTTCATTGTAACATAAATACAACCTAAAATAAAAGTATTCATAGAAAACAAATAGTATAAAAAATACGTATTGAACGAATTATTAAAGCTCATAACAAATACAGTTAAAAAACCGAATTATTATATAGTTTACTAACGCATCATCTAAACCTTTAATTGTTCAACTGAAAAACTGCAGTGATAGTGCATTATCACTGCAGTTTTTTCGGATATGTTTTTTTCTCCGATACCTATTTTTTGCATCAAATTTATTTTTACGCGTTGCGTAACACAGTATCACAAAAAACACGTCCAGTGCTGTCTGTAGTTTCCCTGACCGTCTATTCTATTCCCTTTTTTTTGAGATACCCGAGTATGTCACCGACAGTTTTTATTTGCATTACGTCTTCATCAGCTATTTCTATGTCAAAAGCATCCTCGAAGTCTCCAACCATGGACACGACATCAAGAGATGTGAGCGCCAGATCGTTTGTCAGAGATAAGTCCTCTGTAATATTTTCCGCCTCAGTATATTTGCTTATGATTTCTTTAACCTTGTCAAACATGATTACTCCTCCATTACCTTATCTGTGATCTCTTTTACCTTCTGTCTGTCATCACGGATCCCTTCCATCAGGATCGCAGCAGATTCCTTCACCAGCCGCTCTGCTTTTCGATCCGGATATTTTACGTTATATTCCAGCTGCAGTATGATCCTGTCGTCTCCCCCGTCGATGATCTTAAGCAGCATGACCGGACCCATAACAGGCTGCTGATACTGCTCAAACGTCGCCTCAATATCACCATCAAAGGATGCTGTCTGATAACTGATCCAAATGTCATACGGCTCTTTGCCATTTACATAGTAACTCATACCGGCCTTCTGGTGCCTGTATCCGGACAGTCTGGAAAGGCTGACGGCGTTTATGCCGGCTTCAAAGCTTTCCTCAGGTTTTATGCAGATCCTGTTTGCCACTCCCAGCGCAAATGCTCCGACCGTATTCTTTTCTCGGATGCCTGCACGGTTCAGGGCAGTGATACCTACATAAAAATCCTCCATCCCCAGCATTTTGCTCATCCAGATACAGACCGCTGTTGAAAAGAGATTGGCTTCAGCAACTTTATGCGTCAATGCATAATCCCTGACTAATGCCACCTCCTCTTTCGACAGCTCATACGCCCTACAGTGCTTTTCAAGGGAAAAAATAGGCTCAGTTGACAGATGCGTACTCACAGGCAGAGTCTTTTCCTGCTCCGCAAAGAATTCAAGATCTTTTTTGAAACGGGATGACTGTTTGTATTTTATAGCATTCTCAATAAAATCCCTGTAGGGGTATGCCTTAACAGTCTCACCGTTAAGGATCTTTATAAACTGACTGCATATAAGGAATAATGTCCATGCATCTGATATTATGTGATGAGTCCTTATAAGCGCCCCGTAAGAGTCCGGAAGCATAACGATCTGCATATCAAACAATTCATTGTCAGGACCAAACTCCAGCGGCATAAGAGCCCACTCTTCACTGCCGAATCTGTCCAATTCCTCTTTGCTTCCGAATTCCTTCACTTTGAAACTGCGCTCTTCATAAGGAGCAACAAACTGCACGGGTTCTCCCTGTTCATCGGTGGTCACTCTTACCCTGATGCCTTCATTGATACGAATGACCTCGTTTGCTGCTTTCTCCAGTTCTTCAATACTGTGTGATCCTTTAAAAACAGCGCTCCCGCTCAGCGTCAGGGCCATGCCAAACCCCCTGATCTGTTCGTCATACATATATCTTTGTTCATCGGTCAGTGGATATGATTCTATATTCATTACATCTCCTCCTGTGCGGTCATACTTATCCCTGTTTCAGAAGATAACGTTTTATCTTCATTGTTGTTGTTTTTTCAAAGGGTATATCACGGATCTTCACTCCGCTTATGTTTTTATGCATGGGCATTGTGTGGTTGAATATACCGATATCTTCTTCAAGCCGGCTGCGTGCATCCGGGAAATGTTCCTCATCCAGGTAGAACTCCGCCGTTATGCTTCCCTTCTCCTCGTAGCATACTACATCAGCCACATATTCCAATCTCCCAAGCTTCATCTCCAGCTCTTCGGGCATCACATTTTCCCCGTTGGCCAGTATTATGAGATTCTTTTTGCGCCCGGTTATATAAAGAAACCCGTCCTTATCTATCCAGCCAAAGTCACCGGTCCTGAACCATTCACCGTCAAAGCTCTCCTTTGTCGCTTCGGGATCCTTATAATAGCCGAGCATAACATTGCTGCCTGCTACCATGATCTCTCCGATCCCGTTTTCATCAGGATCGTCTATCTTTATCCTGTTGCACGGAAGCGGCAGACCGACGCTTCCGAATTTATAATAATGATTACGGTTTGCCGAAACGATGGGAGAGCATTCCGTGATACCATATCCGCCCAGCACTTGTATGCCAAGATCATAAAGACCCTTTTCTGTTTCCGGGTCAAGGGCAGCGCCCCCGCAAAACATGAGCTCAAGCCTGCCACCGAAATTCTCATGCACTTCCCGGAAAAGACTGCGTCTTTTGTCAATTCCGAACTTCATCAGAAACCTGCTGAGCCTTATCCCTCTCTTAAGCCTTTTGTCACGGCCGCTTCTTTTCGCCGTATCCCATATGCCTTTATACAGCATATCTGCCATCAATGGCACCGCCGCAACATTCTGCGGATGATTGCGCTGAAAATCCTTTAGAATGTGCTTCAGATCCCCACTAATATGCAGATCTTTTATATAGATAAAGGCTGCCAGCATCTGCGATGACCAGGCAAACGTATGGTGTAGCGGAAGCAGGAGCTGCGCGTTATCACCCTCTGCAAACCGGCAGCCACCCACAGTGTTACTTGCGAGATTACCGTGTGAAAGCATTACTCCTTTCATTTTGCCGGTAGTGCCGGATGTATAAACAATGCTTGCAAGAGTATCTCTGCCTATGGTCTCTCCCGCATCCTTAAACTGTGTATTTCCCTCATCAAGCAACCGTGCTCCGTCTGCCACGTATGCACCAAATTCCGAAAGAGGCATATACATCATATCTGTGTATGGTTTCCCGCGGTCCTGAAGAAATTCCATCGTAGCCCTGTTCTTTTCGGAAAATATGACCGCTCTGCAGTCGCAATGAAGTACAAGTTCGGCCAGATCTTCATTTGGCAGTCCTCTGTCAAGAGGAACTGCTGTGTTGCCGCTGTTTGTGACTGCCAGAAAACTCAGCACCCATTCCGTTGAGTTCTCTCCGATTATTGCTATGTGATCAGAATGCAGACCCTTTGAAAGCAGATATGTCCCCAATCTTTCAATGATCCGGCTGCAATCACCGAAAGTGACGGGCTGGTCATTATGTTTTCCCCTGTAAAATGCCGTTACGGATTCCCCTTTTTCTCTGCCGTTGTCTACTAGCTCCCTCAGTGTAGACACATCGGGCATTTCATATAAAGGATATGGTCTGTTCTTCTTTAATCTCATATTATGCACTACCCCTATAGAAACATGAGGGATATGCCGTCCGGATCCATACCTTTAGCTTCGTGGATCGATCCGGACTTCCTCTCCCGTTAATACATCCTTTAATAATATTGTAAGTCATTCCTCCCAATTTATCAACGTTGTTAAAGGAGAAGAACACGATATGTGAAGGGACTGCGAAAAAGTCCCCTAAGACGATTGAACTTTGTTCACAGCCCCCCCTTCGAAGTAATAACCCGGAATATTTTGTTTTTCATCTCACATCCAATCCTTTTCCTAAATAATAAAGAATAAATATGTCAAAAATTGTCACCTTAAAAATTCAGCGTATGAATTACTGTATTTTCGACGTCAAGCGGTAGCGTGGAGAAAATACAGTACATTCATACGATGAATAAATTCAACATATCTCACATAAACCGCCTCCTTCAAAATCTGCGTATGAATTACTGTATTTTCGATGTCAAGCGGCAGCGTGGAGAAAATACAGTAATTCATGCGCTGAAAAAGACATGTTACTACTCACATGATACATATCTTTTCACTCTTCTTTCCTCGGTTTCTACTGCATATCCGGTCATATATAACCCCTCTATAAAACTTTATCCGACACAAAAAAACCTGTAACTCACCATAAGCTACAGGTTTCTTTCTTAGCGGAGCCGGAGTATGATGTTCTCCGTCTCATTTATGTTTTTCACAAATAACGTCTTTATCTAATGGAACAGAAAGTAAACAATATTATCCGGAAACAATTCATGCATAAAGTATTTCCGCATATTTTCCTGACTGCGCCTTATCAAGGGCATCCAGCCAGTTATCTCTTTGAAAATCCAATATCGCAATATGCGATTCAAAACTATTGTCCGCATAATTCCAGACTATACAGGTATGCCCCCTGCGTCTGATATCACGCATTTCGTCTAAATTAAACACTTCTTTTACTTTTCCCTCTCTGTCAAGCACCTCCATTTTATTCTTCTTAAGTCTGAGACTTCCGGTTCTGCACAGATATACTGCGCGACTTTCAAAAATAACTTCATCGTCAAAAGTTGCATCAAATTCGTCTTCCGTCATAAATCTCCTCCCTTCCTGTAAAAATGGCTCAATCACACCTTTTTTATCGGCATGACCTGCTTCTATTTAAGAATAACACCTTAAAAAAATATTACATCCCCCGCTACGGGATATTTTTTATTATTTTATCTGTTTTTTATTTTTGAGGTTTATCTGCCATTAATAAGAAGTATGGGATATTTCTGTGTAAATATATATCCTTTTTTTCAGTAAAAACTTTTTCATTTACCCACTCTGTTTTTACATTTACAAAACCCATGCTTTTACAAAGCCCCTCATCCCACTCCGGTCTCTTTTTATCAGCAAGAGGAAGGTCTCTTCTCCATCCCCTGGCTTCTTCATAATCCTCCTTTGAATATGAGCATTTGGGCTCTTTTCCGTAAAGCTTTTTATATTCATCAATGTATATATCATGCGGATTTCCGCTTTCTCCCTCCGGTTCTCTCAGATCCTTTAAATGATCTCCGTCAAATACCAGAAGTCTTCCTCCCGGTTTAAGTATCCTGAACCAGTTTTTATAGGCGCTTTCCGGTTCTGAAAGGGACCAGACCACATTTCTGCTGACTATAAGATCAAAAGTATCATCTTCAAAATCCGGATGCTGTATATCCATCACCTTAAATATAGCATCTGTTTCCATAGCCTCAGCGTTTTTTTCCGCTTCTATTATCATTTGTGACGAGAGGTCTATACCTGTCACATCAAAGCCGGCCTCAGATAAAATAATAGAAAAAAAGCCGGGTCCGCATCCGGTATCAAGTATTTTCATATCATCCTTTTGCGGTGAATTTTCAAGTATAGTATCCAGCCAGGAATACTTTCTTTCATCATAAAAATCCTCCT